>NZ_JBBCWZ010000015.1:0-57471 GCF_037145695.1 Acinetobacter sp. USHLN143 | reverse complement strand
TCGATATGACAAGCTCAAAAGAAATTATCAAAGTTCTGTTGCTTTAGCCTGTATATTTTTATGGCTACCTTTATAGGGTTAATTATGAACAGTAAATGTCAACAGACCCTAATGAAATTGTAATAACTATTCATAATGACCATTATGTAAAATGGATATGATAGAAGTGTACTAGTGAGTACACTTCTATCATAAAAAAGAGAGCTGCTAGCTCTCTTTTTTATGTTTTATTCAAAATGAAGTTGATATTTATCCGTCGTAATCTTGATCTTGAGGTTCTTATATTTTCGTTTTGTGGCACTCAGGGCTGAATCTGTCACTTCTGCATAAAATTTAGGGTCATTCATTAGATCATTAAATAGTTTATATCCAATCAATAACTTACTGGATTTTTTCTTTTCCTTTAGATCATTTTCAATCAACTGATCCAATTCTTTTACAGAAAAACTATGCATATTACCCTCTATAGTATCTTTCTGATAAAACACCATACAGACTTAGCAAGAGGATTTAAAGCTTATTAGATAATTGATATTTATGAAATTGTGAGAAAGATAATATATTAGATTTATCTATTTAAGTTAAGTTTTTCTAAAAATAACATAATACACCTTATACGAAACACTTTATATTTATCATTAAATTTCAGTATATTAGATTAAGCCGCTCTAGGAAGTAAGGCACCAGAGCGGCTTTTTATTGATTATTCATGTTTCACGCTTAAAATTCGAACAGTGTTTCATGATTTTTATAAGTTAAACTAAATTTAGTTGCTAATCCCAATAAGCTATTCACTAACTTGTAAATATCGGTATACCGCCTGACGACTAATCCCAAAAGCTTTCCCTAATGCCATTTTCGATGGATACTTCCCCTCCTTCCATGCTTGTCGTAAAGCTTCAGCTTGGTCAGGCTTTAGTTTATGCACCCGACCTTTGTACTTCCCCTGAGCAGAGGCGAGTTTTATTCCTTCCTTTTGCCGCTCTAAAATGATCTCACGTTCGAACTGTGCAAAAGCACCCATCATTTGAAGCATCAAATTATCCATCGGGGTGGATTCGGCTGTAAAAGTAATATTTTCTTTTACAAACTGGATGGCGATCCCTCGTTTGACCAGTTTATCTACTTCAGTGACCAAATCTTTTAGGCTTCGCGCAAAACGATCCATTGAATGTACAATCACCCTGTCCCCTTCCCGAACATAGTTCAACATTTCCTGAAATTTAGATCGGTCAGTATTTTTACCTGAAGCACGGTCAACAAAAATCCGGTCGACCTCAATTCCTTCAAGTTGACGTCCAGTGTTTTGCTCGACAGAACTTACCCGGACATACCCTACTTTTTGGCCTTTCACTTTTTCACGCCCCAATTGGATAAAAATGAACAATTTCGTAAATTATAAATCTTTAATACTAAAGTTACATGTTACTTATGATTAAAAATCATTTAAATGATACATAATTTCATGAACTTTCAGATTGTAACTTTAGGGTGTAGTCTAAAGTAACACCTTGAACTTTTGCAACAGTGCCCTTAAATTGCTATACACACCAATGGACCAAGCCGGTTCACGTTCTCTTGCATAACTGCAACTTTATTGAAGTTCACATGCTTCAAGATCGCTTTCATCGGCTCCGACATGCCTTCGGTTTCCGACAAATCCGAAATGTACTCTGACTGGTCTACATACTTATAGAAGTTGTTATCAGGGTGTTGTTCTTTAATGCTTTGCCAACATTGGGGAACCATCACAGAGACTGGTCTGATCAGGTTGAAATTATTGGCGATATTCAACCCATACAGGTCGAAATCGGTATACACCGCTACCGGACATTCTTCTGGCAGAACTTCAAGCAACTGATTGACTGACCGGCAGTTCTTACCATGCCCCCTGTAAAGGAATAGGCTGTCTTGCCATTCGAGTGGAACTTGCTGATACCAGTCCGAAATCCGTACAAGCATAGTGCCATTCTCAATAATGATCAGCTTCCTGATTTTTTCTACTGCAAGATGCTCTAAGGACACGGCTGTTGTCACGCCAGGATGTGCAATGTGCATCTCACCGGACTTTAACGGTAGTTGTGCATTGATCGCAGCAAACCAAAGCTGCTCACCGAAAACGCTGGCATTGCCAGACTTTTCATCTATACGATGATCAGCAAGCGATATTCGGTCTGCATTGGAGTCATACGTTACCTCTGGCTCCGTTTTTACATGCTTTCCGTACAGAACCCGAAGCACATCAAGATCTGATTCACTTAGATGCAGCTCACGTTTGATGATGCTGCCGATCTGCATGTCTTTGTTCAGCATTGTCCATGTCTTGTTAAGCTTCACCACTCTGGTTTTAAGCTGTAAAACCGTCTGAATGATTGAGAGTTCTCTTTGCCCTAAGCGCATTGCATCACCTTTCCGTTGCTGTCTTTGCGACGAAACACGATATCTGAAATGTAGTAGTTGCCATTATATTTAGCATCCGTTTCACCCACTAACTGCAACTCAAGATGGTTTGAGTGGTTGAGTTCAAACTCATACAGGAGGCGACTAATCCAGTATTCAAATTTGCATCCAGGCTCTAGGCGTATGTAGGCGTTCTTTGCTGATATTTCATTGATTGCCGGACTGCCAAAAGCGTCAAAGAAGAAAAATGCAGCTTTATCCAGAGGTGAGACTGCCTTCACTATCGTATGCGTTGCCTTCTCTACCGGTGGGCGTTTTTTTTCAACAACTGGACCATCTTTTTTAACACGCTTCTGATTGGCTGTCTGAGCTACCGCAGATAAAGTGTTCTCAAAATCCTCAAGGTAGATATCGGCACGAGCTTTCAGCTTGATAAGTGGTACACGACGGAAGCTATCAGGTGCCTTGTTGAAATCAATATCGGCATTCAGCGTCCGGTTGTTGGCAAAATGACGGTGCAGCGCATCAATCAGATTGATTCGCTCCTGGGTTTTTATGTCCTTTTTCCATTCAAAGAGTTGCTTGTCCAGTCGGTGATGGCTGTGGTTCATTTCTTCAATGGCTTCAAACACGCTTGGCTTGAGACGTTTGGAGATCACTCTCTGCAAGTCTGCATCACCTACCGCCAATTCATCCATCGTATTTGGTGAAAGGATTTCCAGTGCCGTAATTAGCATTTTGGCAGTCTTTAAGCTTTGTTCAGCCTTACGCATTTTCATGTCGTAGTTGTTGAACAGCGACAGATACTCAAAGCACTGATCGGCAAAATTGGTCATGTTCTCGCTGATATTGTTTGAAAGCTCAATAATCAGGTCACTTGCTTCAACCTTTAATACTTCGGCACTTTCCGGGTCCTCGACTTTTGACAAGGCATAGTCGGTACTCACCGTTTTGATACGATCAATCAGACCGCTAATGTCGGGTGCGGAAATGTTGCGTTTCTTTCTGTTTTTATAGAAATTCACAAACTCAATGACGAAGTTTCTTAGATGCAGCGTGTTTTTTTCTGCATCCAGATACCCAAGATCGCAAGACAGCAAATTATCAATCAAGGATTTGTTTGATTCATTGACCTGAATAGACGAACTGGTAAACATGATTGCTTCGGCAATAGCATCAATGTTTGCAGAGAAAACCTTCGCCCCACGTTCAGCCGGATTCACGAAGTCGATCATAGTAACTCGCCCTGCTCCACATCATCTGTTTGAGTGATATCAATCGCATTGTGTTCGGCAAGGTACTCAGCTTCATCGTAGAAAATCGACCAACGTGAAGTTGCCAAAAACTCAGTACCCACAACCCCAACCGGCACTAAATATTCGCGCTGTACCAAAAACTGAATAACACCGTTGATCTGGTCTTTCACTGTGCTTGCGGTCTTACCCAACTTTGCAGAGAGTTCTTTTAGCCCTTTTTGGACATGCTTGGACTTCTCCACTTCAACCAGGATTTCACCAGACGTAATTCTGTCGCCTCCAATCAGAGGTTCATTGCGCCCCCCTGCCTTTCTGAACAGTCGCAGCCAGTCCACAAGTGGCTCCATTTTGCTGACGTTTTCCTCAAACTGTTTGGTGATGACCTTTTTGATCTCAGGGTCACTTTCAATATCAAGGTAAATCAGGAAATACCCACCACCGCACGGTGTCTGAATACACTTTTTGCCTAGAAAACTAATATGGTTGTTTAGTTGATCTAAAAATTCGACATCATTCAAAAACTCAAAGTTCTCAAAATCACTCCACTGGTCAATTAGATAACCTTCTAATAATTTGGTCGCTACTTTTGTTAATCGTTTATCAGCCATTTAAAATTCTCCACTTTTTCCCTATTAGACTGGTTCTGCTGCAAGCAATGGGTTATCGCCTTCGATTTCCAGTGGAACAACAGTGCTGACACCATTGGCTCCAACAATGTAGAGATTCTTAAACTTGTGGTTAGAGGTTGAGTTTTCCGGTTGAGCACAGACCAGATAGATTTTGTTATGGTCCATCATGTCGAACAGCAAATTGGTGTTGATCGCATCAAAGTTGCCAATCTCGTCAAGCGGGATATGGATGTAGGTCGAGTTATCAGGGCATAACTTCCGTGACAATGCGAGGAACATGATCAGCACCAGAATACGTGACGTTCCTGTACTCCCTGCACTGGTAAAGTCGTTGTCAGTACGCAGCTCGGCAAGACGACCATTGTTCATCACGCTCATTTTCAGACGTACCATAGAGCGGATATCATCAGTATGTCCTTTGGTGCTTTCAATTGCCTTTAAGGTGTATTCACAGCAACGAATGAAATCCTCGCTCGGAATGGAGCTGCTTTGCATGTTTTCAAAGGATTGATAGTCCTCACACTGCAAAACAAACTGATTGAGCTGATCTAGGGTGTTCTTGTCATTCAGCACACTTTCCAGATTCATTGAGAAGTCAGTGAATGCCTTGAACTTGTTGCTACGGTTCAGGTAGCCAGACAGTTCCGTAGATACGCTCTTTAAACGCTTATTTAGATTAAGGATTTCCTGAATATAGTTACGCAACTGAGCCGATTTATTACGGAAAATGTTTGTGACTGCATCATGCTTTTTCGGCAAGTCGTAGTCCATGATGCTTTCGATGGTAGACATGGAGTTAATGGTGTTCATGGTTTCACTGGTAGTCCCCATACTCTCCATCTTTTCCTCAAACAGCTTGAACAGAGAGAAGGCTTCATATTTGCGCAGTAATGCCTTAGAAGCGTTTGTCTGCAAGCGTAATTGATAAATCTGTTTCTTCTGTGTATCAGCCAACGTACCCAGATCACGAGAGAAGCTGTCGAAGCTTAAAAACTCAGGTCGATCTACCTCTACCAATAGGATATCTTCATCGAACAGGTTTTCGATTTCACGCCCCTGTTTATCCAGCTTTTTGATTTTCTCCCTGAAATCTTGTGCACTCGCTTCAAGATTGTCCACTCTTGTACGAAGGGAGGTTCGGACTTGTTCAAGCTCACTTTCCAGTTTGGAAAGATTGTGGCTGTATTCAGATACAAGTTTCAGAGCTTGGTTCATGTCCTCGATATGGTTCTGCTTGTACTGATAGTGGTTTTTCTTCCACATATCGTACTCAGCCAAAATGCTTTCATAGCCTTTGACTTTGGTGTGCTGTGCAATCGCAGCCTTGATCTTCATTTCTGCCTGTTTCAGGATATTTTCATCCACGCCTTGCTCACGCAGTTTGCTGTGATACAGGTTGGTCAAATCATCCATCTTGGCTTGATAGCTGCTCTCTAGCTGCTTTTCCTTTGTGGCAATCAGGTCAAGCTTGATACGCAAGTCTGCATAGGACGCATCATAGCTCTCCTTTAAGCCATTTTTTTCAAGCATGTTGGCTGATCGAAGCTCACCACGTTTCTTCGGCTCAATCTGATTGTTGAAAGTTTGCAGCTCGTATTTCGCTCTATTTACAGCTTCTTGCTCAATACGTGTAGCTTCTGCCTTCTTCGCTTTCAGCTCTTTCTCAGTCTGGTCATAAACCTGTCGGGCTTGCTGCTTCTCGTTTTGCAGGGTATTTAACTCATTTTCGAGTTTAACAACTGCAATATTGGTCTCGTTGATCTCTCTATGGATGGACTGAGCCAGATGCGATTGCTTGTCGTACTGCTCAACCAAAGAAGCCGTGTAAATCTCGGCATCTTTCAGACGTATTTGTAGTTGCTCAAGACTGTCGGCTTCCCCTGGAATCTCCAACTTGTTCAGGTCTATTTCAAGACCATAGAGGCTTAGCGCATTGGCATTCACGCCAGTTTGCCAGACAGGGTTCAGGTTGGTTTTGAAGAAAAGCTCAGGATTGATGACCTTCGCAATGGTAGTACGCCAGTCCACATCTTCATTCGGTGCATCATTCAGGAACCGTAGCAAGGTGTCTTTCTGGAACAGGGTTGTACGCAGATTCTCTTCTGACTGCTTGGCTTTCTCAAGCTTGGCTTTTAATCCATTAAGATCATACTGCGCCTTGTTTTGATCAAAATTAAGTTGTTTAAGCTTGTTTTGAGCCGCTTTCAATTCGTCAGACTTTGCAGACAAGGTATTCTCTTTGACTTCATAAGCCAACTTGAGGCGCTGTAGCTGTAGGTTTTCTTCATCCGTAAACAGTGTTGATTGGTGCATGCGCTCCATAGCTGCTGACTGGATATCCAGAAGCCTTTGACGTTCACTGGAAATTTCTTGATCAAGAATTTGGAGCTGTTCAGCCTGTTTGCGCTCAAGCTCTTTCACCTTGAGATCAAAGCGGTTTCGCAACTGGTTGATTGCCTCCTGAACCTCGTTAGATTCAGCATTAAGGGCTTCACTGGATGCCATTTTTTCACGAAGCAAATCTGCTGAATGCTTGTCGTACTCGCGGTTGATATTTTCGTAGCTTTCAGTCAAAAACTGTTTGTATTTCTTCGCTTCTTCAATCTCGTTGAAGTAGTGCGCACGTTTCTTATATTCCTGTTCCATGACGGAAATATTCATGTCTTGATAACGTCTTTCCGCAACTTCAATATCATGAATTGCCTGTTTAAAGTTACCTGCAGACTTTTCTTTTACTGCAATCAGCTCTTTGACTTGTACAATCTGGTTATTCAGGTTACGGACTGTCTCATTCCCTTTGTTCTTTACCGCATAGATTTCATGCTCTATCGAACTGATCTGCTGCTCGTAGTTCACCACATGGTCCCGGAGTACCAACAGGTGTGCATGAAGCGCATTAAAGGAGGCTAAGACCGCATTCTTTAACTGAATGCCAGAGATAATCTTCTGCTTTTCCGATTGAAGGCTTTGTAGGGCTTTCACATCATTGATGGTTGCTAACCAATCTGCGGTAGAGGTTGGTTTTGTTTTGATTTTCTCGTTGTCCAAATACGCTTCAATTAACATGGTTTTGAAGTTTGAGACAACATTGTTCTGGTTAATCGTTACCTGGGTCAGATTGCTCAGGAATTTTAGCTGTTGTTTGCTTCCAGACAGTGAATAGCGGTTGCATAAATCACGAAGGTTTCTTTATCAATCGCCAGCACATAAGGTTTCTGCTGGTAATAGCTGCCTCACAGGTGCTGTGCATCTCCTAGGACTTGCGGATCAGCCTTTTCAAGCACATGAAAACGTAATCCCATCTGTTGCAACACATAACGTACTGCAGTTGTTCCGGTACATACTGCCCATTCGATGTGTTGCTGCGAGAGATGAAAAACCAGAAAGGCCACCATCAGTTTGGCTTTGTCCATATCTAGTGCTGCCAGATTGCCAATTTCTACTACTTTGTCTCGGCTGACCGTGGTCTGGCTGAGCTTGCCAAGAATATTTTCAATTGGTTCATCGAGATACTGTTCCAGAAAGGCATTAAATTGATTTAAATGCTGCATTCACCACCTGCATCTCGGCACCGTGATAACCGGCAAACAGGGTCGAAGAGAAGCTCGATACAGTGGCCTGATGGACTTGCTGATATTTTTCCTGAATAAAATGTTCCAGGCTACGGCGTTCAGGTGTCTCGCTTTGTTCTACAGTTTTGACCGTCAAATGTAGCGATTGATCCTGTGCTGAAATTACCGGATACGCCGGAGGTACTTGTACTAAAAATTTATTGTGATGGATTTGTTTTTTATATTCAGGCTGCTTGAAATATGTATTTAGAAAGTGAATCTGACTAGATAAATAAGGATCAAAACTGAACTTGATCATTTGGCTCACACCACGAAATTAACTTGCTACTCAAGATAGAAGTCCAAACTTAAAAAATTCTTAATTTTGTGCAAAAGAATGTAAAAGCTGTGTGTATAAAAAATCCAGAGAACGGCCGGTTTTTTAAGAACATTTTAAGATTGAAAATTTAAGTTAATCCTATCTCTTGTTAACTGAAACTGTTCTATGTCTTCCTACCGCTCACCTTATAAAGGCACCTCAGGAACGCAGCGTATTTTTAATGCGACCCGTTATTCCCTGGCTGGTTTTAAAACCGCCTTTCAAAATGAGGCTGCCTTCCGGCAAATTCTGCTGATCAACCTTATTTTGATTCCTCTAAGTTTTTGGATGCCGGTTAGTCCAGCTGAGCAAGCGCTGATGGTCGCCGTATGCCTACTGGCGTTGATCATTGAACTGATTAACTCAGCGATAGAGGCAGTGGTAGACCGTATTTCCATGGAACGGCATGAACTGTCTAAAAATGCCAAGGATATGGGCAGTGCGGCTCAGTTTGTAGCACTCAGTTTAATTGCTCTGACCTGGGGCATCATTTTGGCTGGTCATTTGATTTGACCTCTGCTCTTGCTACTGCCTGAAATGGACAACTTAAAAATGATCACTGACCGTTCCCGGTTTTTACTGACCCAAACTTTACTTTTAATCTTCAGTTTTTTGATTCTTCTCAACTTCTTTGACATTGGAGGAGTGCTGGACTTACAGCTCATCTATCCATTTATCGATGATCAGGGTCAATTTCCCCTTCGACAACAATGGGCACTGGCAGAACTCAATCATCGCTATGTGAAAGACCTGCTGATTCTGGTGTATATCACATTATTGCTGGGCTGGCTGGCATCACTGAAATGGCAAAACTGGCATATACGGCGCTGGGAATTTGGCTATTTTTTTAGCATGGTAGTGCTGACCACGGCCTCGATCGGAATTTTAAAATCTCAGTCGGCCCATGCCTGTCCCTGGGATATGACCATACCTACCCATAACGGGATTTTGTGGGATTTTAGTGCTACTGCGGGCCACTGTTTTCCTGGAGGGCATGCATCTAGTGGTTTTGCGTTGATGGCTGGTTATTTTGTTTATCGCATTTCTAACCGCAAGCGTGCTTATTTTCTTCTGATCGCTGCAGTAATTTTAGGGTTGACCATGGGCTGGGCACAAATGATGCGCGGAGCACATTTCCTGAGTCATAATTTATGGACTGGCTGGATTATCTGGTGCATGAATGTCATTGGCTATACGCTGTTTAGCCATAAACTACCCATAGAAAAGACCACTCCTATACTCTCTAGTATCAGGCAACCTTAACTCCAAAAAAACCAGAAGCTTATTCGCTTAGGCTTCGATTAAAGGAAGCTTGACCTGTACACAAAGGCCACTCAGATTGGTACTTCGAGAAAATTCTAGTGTTCCACCCAAGCGCTCGGTGGCTTTATCTACAATGGATAAACCCAAACCGCTGCCAATTTCTGCATGGTTATGTATCCGGTAGAAGCGTTGCCGGATCTGATTGAATTGAGCAGGATCTATCCCTGCCCCACTGTCTTCAATTTGTAAAACCGCCTGCCGGCCTTGCTGGAAAATAGATACATTAATCACGCCATCCTTCGGACTGTATTTAATTGCATTATCAATTAAATTATAAATAATCGAGTGCAAAGCTGAAGCCTGGCCCTGAATCTGCAGTTCCTGTTGCTGTTCTACGCCCAAATCAATGTCTTTCTGTAGCGCCAGTTGAATCAGCTCTTCGATACAGGTGACTGTCATTTGATTCAGTGATAGCAATTGAACAGGTTCGCTTAAACCTTCGGTCACATCCTGTTTGGCCAGACTTAATAACTGGTTGACCAGATGCTGCATACGCAAAATGCCTTGGCTCAAATTATGGATAGACTCGCTCTGCGGAAACTGCTGTAGCAAAATTTGTACCTGTAAATTCAAAGCCGTCAGTGGCGTGCGTAATTCATGGGCAGAATCTGCTACAAATTGACGTTGTTCCTGTTGGGCCAGAGAAATGCGACCAAACAAATAATTCATTTCCTGAATGGTCGGTTCCAGCTCTAAGGGATAATCTTTCATTGCAATTGGCTTTAAGTCTTGTGCCTTGCGGCTGGCCAATTCAGTTTTAAAATCATTAAGGGGCTGAAAATTTTTCCGGATCATCCAGCCTAAACCGAATAATGCAAAAGGTAAAAAAAGCACATAAGGAAGAAACATATTGGCTGCCAGCTCCAGAGCCAGTTCCTGCCGGACATTTTGCTGCTGGCTCACCTGAATCTGTAATTGCTTACCAGGAATAATATAAGTTAACCAGGTTCCATACGGCGTTTGATGCTTGTAGAAACCTGCTTTCTTGACCGGCGCCACCAGAACATCCTGCGGATGCAAAGAAGTGGCTGTATCTGTATAGGACCAGATATCTACAAATAAATCTTCTTCACTGTATTGTTTGGCTAGATCAATTTGGCTTTGTAAAGGTTGTGGATGATTTTCTGCAATGCGCTCTGCCAGACTTTGCATCTGTTTATCCAGTACTTCATTAATTTCTTCGAGCGCAATTCGGTATGCTGCAAAGATCAGCACACAGCCCAATACCACGCTAAACAGTGAAATATAAATAACCAGACGTTTTTGCAAGGAATAACGTTTCTGCATGGCGCTCATCCTAAACGATATCCTAGCCCACGTATGGTACGGATGAAGTCTTTTCCTAATTTTGCCCGCAGATGATGGATATAGACTTCCACCGTATTACTGCTGACATCACTGTCAAAGTCATAAAGCTTGTCTTCTAAATCATTTTTAGAAAAAATTTTATTCGGATGATTTAACATGGCCATTAAGATGGACCATTCCCGGTTGGATAATTCTATAGCCTGTCCATTAAACAGAGCGATATGCTGCTCTAGATCTAGTTCCAAACTCCCGTGTGATAATTTCTTATTCGTATCTATCCCGGTATTTTTTAAACCACTACGGCGTATTAAGGCATGAATACGGGCCAGCAACTCGTCAAATTCATAAGGCTTGATTAAATAGTCATCTGCTCCCTGATTCAGCCCATCTACCCGGTTTTGTAACTGATCCCGGGCGGAGATAATCAGCACCGGTAAATTCGGAAACTTCTGCCGGATATTTTTTAGCACCAGCATGCCATCCATCATCGGCAAGCCTAAATCGAGCAGGACAATATCGTAGACCTGCTGCTGTAACTGTTTTAAACCCTCAATCCCATTATTGACCCAATGCACATCAAACTGATGCAGCTTGAGCAATGTTTCAGTCGACTCGGCAATCATAAAGTCGTCTTCAATAATTAGTATTTTATGCATTTCAAGCTCTGTTCTTTAATAATGGTGAGCATTGTGCAAGCATATCATTTTTAGCTTCAATCACTTGCGTTTTTATATCCAGCAAGCTTAATAAGCTGGGGAAAAGATGATCCTGACTACGGGCTTGGTTGGTCTGTCCTTTGAGACAGCTGATCTGCTGGATATTCTGCTGCTTCCAGGCATCGGAGAACCACATCAGCATCGGGACATGGGTTTGCTGAGTGGGCGCCATGCTATAAGGAGCACCATGCAGGTATAAACCATGCTCTCCGGTGGATTCTCCATGATCAGACAGGTACCAGAAACCGGTCTGATATTGAGTCTGCTGCTTTAAAGTTTCAATGATTTGAGCAAGGACATGGTCTGTATATACAATCGAATTATCATAGCTATTTTTTAATTCTTCTGTACTACAGCCCTGAATGGCATTGCTATTACAGGTCGGCTGAAATGGCTGATACGGCGCTTTGGAACGCTTGAAATATGCCGGCCCATGACTGCCCATCTGATGCAGTACAATTAACTGCGGTTTCGGGTTATTTTTATCCAGATGCGCCAGATAATCTTTCAGGCTATCTACCAGAATTTCATCAAAACATTCACCACCAGCATCACACCACTTCTGTTTCAGTTGTGCCGGAATCTGATACTTTTGTACCCGGTCACAGGCACCTTTACAGCCTGAGTTATTATCAATCCAGGTCACCTGATATCCGGCGCGCTGGGCAATATCCAGCAAACCTTCTCGGTGGCTGGCGAGCTGTTCATCATAGGTTTCACGTGACATGCCCGAAAACATACACGGGACTGAAACGGCAGTTGCTGTGCCACAGGAACTGACTTGACTAAAATTAATCACCGCTAACTTGCTCAGTTCAGGATTGGTATTGCGCGCATAGCCATTTAAAGCAAAACTCTCGGCACGTGCAGTTTCTCCAACAACTAGCACCATTAATTTAGGATGCTCCTGCATTTGGGCCTGCTGTAACAGATGAGCATCTTCGCCAAAAGCCACCAAAGCTAAATTCGCTTTAGGTGCTTTCTTTTTATAATAGGATAAGGTGGACGCGATGCTATTTTGTGGAGAAAGCATTCCCTTCAGATCACGGTGCTCTCTGAAGATGGCTGCATAGTCGACATAGAAGCAGAACAATAAACCTAGAATCAGTCCGAGTGAGACTACACTGCTCAGGCTTTTATGCACCAGCTGATGCCCAGTCGATGTAGGCTGAATTTGAAGCATCCAGACGATGCCGAGTGGAAATATTACAAATCCCAGTGTCCAGATGATCAGTCGCATTGACCAAAGATCACGGACTTCACGGGCATCAGTTTGCAGCATATTCTGGATCTGGTCAGGCGTAATAACGACCCCCAGACTATTGACAAAATAAGCACTAAAACCACCCAGAATGATCAGGACACTGGCCAGTATTTTGGCGTTCCATTTCCAGTTCAGCCACTGTAATACCAAGTTGTAAAAGGCAATGATGATCAATGCCGTGGCGGCCAGTAACAGACCTGCTTTCAGATTGGCATAAGGCGTAAATTCATGAATTTTCTGATAGAAAGCAAAGTTTAAGATCAGTCCTAGCCAAATAGCGAGCAACATATTGAAGCCTGAAAGACTAATCGACTTTTTAGGTCGCTGACTAAAAAAAGACGAATGGGAAAACAGCTTCAGCATGATCCGTGGCTCAAAGACTTTAAGATGCTTTAGCCTAGAATCTGAAACTTAAAAATGGCTTAAAATGACTGGATCATTTTATAATATATGCAAACCAGCTCCCTTTTATTTCAAACTCAGAAGAATAAAGATAAGTCCTAACATATGTAGAATTTGGCTAGGCGCAAAATACAGAAAAAACTTCCATCCCCCAGTCACAAAAGAATTGATACTTTTAGACACCGCATGTGCCGCAAGTCCAATCATGACAGCATAAATTAAAGTCAGGTTATGAGGATTTCCCTGTATCACTACACCTGCTACAGCAGCATGCACTTCAAATAAAGAGGCTAAAAAAGTACCTAAGATTAAGCCGCTATCTCCCAGTAAAAGATTCGCGCCGTAAATCCCAGCCTGGATTAAGGTCAAACTGACCGCAATAATCACCGCTTCTTTGATACTGAACATTCGGCTATCAATTTCTTGTATTTCATTGATGGTCGTACTGTTGTCCGCTTGGGGAGTTCGATAAATCAAGAATCCGGCTGCAATACATAAAATTCCGATCCCCCACCAAACTCGGAATCAGCAGGAACTTGAACCACTCTACGCTCACTCCCAGAACAATCAGCAAGAGCTGTAATAAGGTGGCAATACAGGAGATCAATCCGGCGCCTGCATTTAATTTTGCACTGGCCCGCCCGGATCGGACTTGCATGCCCAAACTGGCAATCGTGGCCGTACTGGAGACAAATCCCGAGGCTAAGGCAGATAAAATGAGAGCCTTATCATTGGATAGGATTCGTTTTGCCACATGTGCCATGGACTGCACAATCAAGATTAAAATGAGTAGTTTAAGGATGATATAGGGATTCAGTACGGCGCCCCACAAGGGCTTATTGGGCATGACCGGCAACGCAATCAATATCAAAGCCAATAAAAGTAAGCCATCTCTTAACTCATAGCTTTGGATCGTTTTTCCGGCAAATTGATGCAATGTCTGTTTGCCCATCAGGATAATCGTGAGTAGAACCGCCATCCCTGCAGCCAGTGGGATATTCCACACACAAATAGCGCCAATGATATAAGTCATCAAAAAAGCCAGTTCAGTGGTAGATCCAATATCTTGTTTTTGTTGAAACAGGCTATACACACAGAACAGGCTGACCGCTACAGCTCCTATCACCCCAATATAGAGATGCAAAGGGGTAAATTCAAAGAATGGTTTTATAGCTTATTAGATGCAATTTAGAAGTGAATGAAACTCATCTAAAGATTAGAAAATATCAGTCTATTCACTCTGTTTAATTTCATTTAAATCATTCGTTAGAAAGGCGTCTGAGGTCACCCCACTATCAATGAATAACCTCAACCCCCACGTAAATCTTAAAATTCTTCCCGCTGTAATTCATTCACCGTTTGCCCCTGCTTTGCAAACCACTGATCACGACGTTCAAACAAGCGTGGCGCCGCCTGATTCACTTGATCAATTAGAGCGTGTAAATCGGCATTGATCAAACGGCCATTTTTAACCACAGTCTGTCCCGCCACCATCGTCATCACGACATCTTGGCCTTGAACTGCATGGACTAAATTGGTATGCAAATTAAATAATTTTCTATGATCAATCAACGGCATCATCCGCGGTGTATCCAGTTTCACCGCAATCAGGTCGGCCTGTTTGCCGACTTCCAATGAACCAATTTCATCTTGCATACCCAAGGCTTTAGCTCCTGTAATCGTAGCCATTTGACAGACTGACCAGGCATCCAGGGCGGCCGCATCCAGCGAAGAAAATTTGGCCAGCAATGATGCCGTTTTCATTTCTTCAAATAGATCCAGGTTATTGTTTTCTTTTTCTCCGTCAGTACCCAAACCCACCGCAACGCCTTGACGTAGCATTTCAACGACAGGCGCTGCACCGGAAGCCAACTTCATGTTGGAAATAGGATTGTGCGCAACCCCTACCGCATGTCGCCTTAAAATCTGAATTTCATTTGCATCTGTCCAGACGCAATGTGCCAACAAAGTTTTAGGCAGATCTAGCAAGCCCAGTTTTTGCAGACTCTCAATTGGGCGAATACCTGAACGGCGCAGGTTTTCCTGTACATCAAATTGGCTTTCATTGCTATGAGTATGAAAACCGGTTTGATAATCCTGACAAAGTTTCTCAATACGGCTTAATGCTGAAGCTTCAGCATAAAACAGGTGCTCTAAACCTACCCAAACCTGAATACGTCCATTCGCCTGCTGATGCCAACGGTTGATTAAAGCCTCATTACTTTTTAAGGTTTCAAAATAATTGTGATCCGGATGCTCTGCGACATAGGGTACGAGAACGGCACGAATTCCCAATGCTTGCGCAGCTTCAGCACTTCCGTCCATATAACGCCACATATCAACGATGGTGGTCGTTCCCGACAATAGTGCCTCGGCATAACATAAATAGGAGGCGATTTTCGCATCCTCTGGTGTCAACACCCGGTGCATCGGGTCAATATACTGCTGTAACCAATCCCAAACCGGTAATCCTTCAGCCGTACCACGCAATAAACCGGAATGACAATGGGTATTGATCAAGCCCGGCATCAGGATCTTTTGTGGGTAATCTTCAATGAGCACCTCTGGATAGCATTGAGTTAACTGTGCCAATGTACCCACTGCTTTTATTTGGTCGCCCTCAATCAGTATCGCGCCATTTTTAATACATTCATTCTGCGCATTCATGGTAAGGACATAGGAAGCTGTTAAAATTTTCATGATTTATACTCAAATCTATTCTATTTATGATGAATGGCTGCGGTTATGGCACGAAGGTTTTGCCTAAAGAAGATGGCAAATTCATTTTGAGTACTTTTTTATTCCGTGAAATCATGACCAGTACCACAATGGTGGCTATATAGGGCAATGCGGCAAGCAGCTCGTTCGGAACCTTGATTCCAAGCGCCTGGGCGTGAAATTGCAAAATGGTTACGCCCCCAAACAGGTAAGCGCCGAGCATTAAACGTGTTGGTTTCCACACCGCAAATACTACCAGTGCAATGGCAATCCAGCCGCGGCCTGCGACCATATTTTCAATCCACATCGGGGTATAGACGGTTGATAGAAATGCTCCGCCAACTCCTGCCATCAAACCGCCAAATAGTACTGCGCCATAACGAATCGCCAACACGTGATAACCCATGGCGTGCGCACTTTCCGGTGATTCTCCAACTGCTTTAAGCAATAAGCCCAAACGGGTTTTGGCCAGCACCAGCCAAACGGCAAAAAATGCCAAAATCGACAAATACACCACATAGTTTTGCTGGAACAAAATCGGACCCAATACTGGAATATCCGCTAATAGTGGAATATTAAAATTAGCCAGACCCGGTAAAGCCATACTGACGTAGTTCTGTCCCAAAAATGCAGAGATACCGAGTCCAAAAATGGTTAAAGCCAAACCGCACGCGGATTGATTGGTACTTAAAGACAAGGTAAAAAAGGCAAAAATCAGGGCCATCAGCATGCCTGCCAGACCACCCATC
This sequence comes from Acinetobacter sp. USHLN143, assembly GCF_037145695.1. GTDB lineage: Bacteria > Pseudomonadota > Gammaproteobacteria > Pseudomonadales > Moraxellaceae > Acinetobacter > Acinetobacter fasciculus. The sequence goes on along the minus strand of NZ_JBBCWZ010000015.1, from coordinate 40,776 downwards.
AATAAGGCACTTAATACACTGGCATCATATTGCGCAGCAAAAGCAAAACCTGCAATTGCACCGACCAGCATCATCCCTTCTACTCCAAGATTAATCACACCAGTCCGCTGTGTGATCAATTCCCCCAGACCTGCGAAAATCAGGGGTGTTGCTGCCGCAACAGTACCTGCAAGAATTGCAGTTATTTCTAAAGCCATATCATGCTTCCTTTTGCTGTAGACAACATTGGGTTAAAGGGTGGTTGCTGTGGGCTGAGGGACAGGTGACGCCATTTTTTTGCTAAAACGGTAACGGTTTTCAATCAATGCATCGGAAGCCAACAGGAAAAACAACAGCAGGCCCTGGAAAATACCGGTAATCGCGACCGGAAGCTGTAGCTGCATTTGTGCCATTTCACCGCCAAGATAAATCAACGCCATAAAACAGCCTGACAGCACAATGCCGATTGGATTGAGACGACCTAAATACGCCACGATAATCGCTGCATAGCCATAACCTGGGGACAGGTTCGGATTCAGCTGACCAATAGGTCCAGCCACTTCACAGATTCCGGCAATACCTGCCATCATTCCGGAAATCACCAGACTCATCCAGATCGCTTTGGAGGAAGAAAAACCTGCGTATTTGGCAGCTAAAGGTGCCTGACCGCTGACTTCCAGTTTATAGGCCGTCAGACTTTTACGCATAAAAACCCAGAACAGAAGGACTGCAAAAAAAGTGACAAAAATAGAGGTATTAATGCGTGTGCCTTCTACAATAAATGGCAGCGTCGCACTCTCACTAAAAACCACCGATTGAGGGAAGTTCATCCCTTCCGGATCACGCCAGGGACCATTGACCAGGTATAGCAACACACATACTGCGACATAATTCATCATCAGGGTGGTCAGGGTTTCTTCAGCATTAAAATGGGTTTTCAGTAAGGCAGGAATTGCACCCCAGAGTGCCCCACCAAGTGCGCCCATAACGATCATTAACGGGAGAATCCACCAGCCGATGTGATCATGAAATAAAATCGCAATACCACCGCCAAAAATCGCGCCCATGGTGAGCTGACCTTCAGCACCGATATTGAATAATTTGGCTCGAAATCCGACCGTCAGCCCCAAGGCAATCAGAATCAGAGGTCCGGCTTTGACTGCCAGTTCACTCCAACCATAAGACGATGTCAGCGGTTCAATAAAGAAGATGTACATGGCTTGCGCGGGATTAATCCCCAACATTAAAAACAGAATACTACCGACAATCAGCATGGCTAGCAGCGCAATGAGCGGTGAAAGCCACTTCATGATTTGAGAGGGATGTTCACGCGGTTCCAGTAAATGCATGTCGCTCTCCTCTCAACCTGTATATTTGTTTTTTTGTTATATTAAGCATGAGCTTGCTGCTCCTCTACTATGATGGCAGTGTCATGGCCTGGAATGCCTGACATCAAGATTCCAACATTTTCAGTATTGGTTTCATGAGTAGGTATCGCTGGAGATAGTTCACCATTGGCCAAGACACAGAGACGATCACTGATTTCAAACAGCTCTTCTAATTCTTCTGAAATCACCAAAATGGCAACACCTTGTCGAGAGAGATCGATCAGGGTTTGCCGGATAAACATGGACGCGCCCACATCAACGCCCCAGGTCGGTTGAGCCACAATCAGGAATTTCGGGTTTTGCAAAATTTCCCGGCCGACAATAAATTTTTGTAGATTTCCACCGGACAAGGAACGTGCTTCTGCCTCTGGGCCACTGGCTTTCACCCCGAATTTTTCAATACAGTGCTCGGCAAAAAGCTTACATTGTGCAAACTTGATTAATCCCCATTGCGTCAGGTTCTGCCGAAATGCGGTCAGCAAGGCATTCTGGGACAGTGTCATGTTCGGGACTGCTCCTCGGCCCAGACGTTCTTCAGGGACAAAGCCCAGGCCCAAATCACGCCGTTGTCCAGAACTGAATCGGGAAATATCGATTTGATCCAGAACCATCCGGCCATGTTTCAGGCTATTTTCACCCGACAATAAAGACAGTAATTCTGCTTGCCCATTGCCAGAAATCCCGGCAATTCCTACAATTTCACCGGCAAAAATATTTAAATTGATATTTTTCAGCGACACACCAAATGGGTCGTCGGACTGGTAATTGAGATTCTCAACCTGGAATAATATCTGTTTTTCACCTGTATATTCAGGGCGTACATAGGTCGGTAAATCACGGCCAATCATTAAGCGTGCTAAATCACTGGTACTGTTGTCTTTGGGATTAACATTTCCGGTGACACGGCCATTGCGTAAGATGGTCGCTTCATCACAGAGTTCTTTGATCTCGTGTAATTTATGACTGATATATAAAATTGAAACGCCTTGGGAGGCCAATAACCGTAAAGTTTTAAACAGTTGCCGTACCGCTTGTGGTGTCAATACTGAAGTCGGTTCATCTAAAATGATTAAAGCGGGATTTTGCAAAAGGCAGCGAATAATTTCGACACGTTGCCGCTCACCTACCGATAAAGAATGTACTTCGCGGCGTGGATCAATGGGTAAACCATATTGTTCTGAAACTTCAATAATTTTTTGGCTCAGGACTTTTAAATGAATCTTTTCATCCAGTCCCAGCAAAATATTTTCCACCACGGTCAAGGTTTCAAATAAAGAGAAATGCTGATAGACCATGCCAATACCCAGTTTTCTCGCCATCGACGGATTGTCAATTTTGACTTCTTTACCGTTCCAGAGCATTTGTCCCTGATTGGCCTGGGTTGCCCCATAAATGATTTTCATCAGGGTACTTTTTCCGGCGCCATTTTCACCCAAGATGGCGTGAATCTGTCCGGGTTGAACGGTTAAATGTATCTGGTCATTCGCTTTCAATGAATTGTAACTTTTACAGATATTGATGAGCTGTAAACGCGGTACACCTGAAGAAGAACGTGCATTCAACTCTTGCGCATGAGCAGATCTATCGTGTTGAGAGGTCATCATCAGTGCCCTATTCCATGCCGTAGCAATTCAGCATCCATCGATGGTTGTCAGGCATGCAAATGGATGCAGAAAAGTACATCAAAGTGTTTAAAGATTTTTAATTGCAAAATGGCAAAGCTTTATTTCGGTAATGAACCCTCTACGCCCTTCACGTAGTAATTCATTTTACTTAGTGCCGCATCATCTAGGCGCTTGCCTTTTGCCAAGACCAATGTACCATCCTGTTTATGAATCGGGCCGGTAAATGGATGCAGTGTGCCTTTTAAAATGCCATCACGTACGCTGAGCGCTTTTGCTTTAGAGGCTGCCGACACGGAAGGACCAAAGCTTTCAATATCGACTGCTTTTTGTTTCACGCCATACCACATTGCACTGGGTTTCCAGGTTTTATTGCTGACTTGCGTCATTACTGGAGTGTAGATTTTTTCCCAATGTAAAACCGATGCGGCAAGATGCGCTTTAGGGCCAAATTTGCTCATGTCAGAGTCCCAGCCAAAAGCAAAGACACCTTTTTGTTCAGCCGCCTGTACCACTGCCGGAGAATCGGTATTTTGCATCAGCACATCTGCACCTTGAGCAATCAATGCCAAGGCTGCATCACGTTCTTTGCCCGGGTTAAACCATGAATTCACCCAAATGACTTTGGTTTTAATTTTTGGATTTACACTTTGTGCACCGAGGGTATAGGCATTGATATTACGGATGACTTCAGGAATCGGAAAAGACGCAACTACACCCAAAACATTATTTTTGGTTTTTTGCCCTGCGACCACACCCAGCATATAAGCGCCTTCATAGGTACGGACATCATACACTCCTAAATTTTTCCCCTGCTTATAACCGGTTGCATGCATAAATACTGTATTTGGAAATTGCTTGGATACTTTTTCCATCGCATTCATATAACCGAACGAGGTTGCAAAAATGACTTTATTGCCTTGTTGTGCCAGGTTACGGATCACACGTTCGGCATCTGCTGTTTCAGGGACATTTTCGATATAAGAGGTTTTATATTTTCCTGCGAGGGTTTTTTCAGCCTTAATCCGGCCCTGATCGTGAGAATAGGTCCAGCCATGGTCGCTGGTTGGGCCAATATAAACAAATGCGGCTTTATCTTGGGCCTGAACATTGGCGACAGCGGCCATGCCCATTACACCACTTGCCATTAATACCCCTACCAATTTTTTCAATCCGGTTTTCAAGCTATTTTTTTCTTTCATTCTATTCTGCTCTTGGTTGTTCTGTGTCATGCAACACATGCTTTAAAATGACTTCACGCAAATGTGCTCAGTCTGTTCAAGATATAATTAGCAATAAGCATTCCAGTTTTTATAAAAATAATAGAAATAGGGTTTTAAAATAAGATATTTTTGTTTTTATGATTTAATTAAAAAGTAATGGTATTAAAGCAATAAATACTAAGCTTGTAGTTGATATAAAATTTAATTTAATAAAATGATTTATTTTTATTATTGCTTATTAGTAGTGCAATAAAATAAAACGCTTTAAATTTGTGCATTCCTTTTTTAATTGGAGCTTCATATTTTTCATGAGCAAAGATAAATGTAGATGATAGAATCAGGTATTGAGACTCATTGAGGGAATGGGATTTTTTTAGATATAAATCATTAATATTTAAATATATTAATAGTTTTTTTATAGTTAGGTTTAGCTTGTAATACGCCGAAAGGATGATGTTCTACAGGTATTTTTATTTTCTCTCATCATTGAAAGATGTTGGAATCAGCTAATCGGGGTTTGCCTGGATTGATTTATTTTAATTTCCAAATTTTGATAATATTAATCAATTTTAATTAAAGAGTAAGCGGGTATGAATAATATTTTGATCATTTAAAAAATATAAATAAAAACCACTATATTAAAATATAGGGTTTCTATTTAAAGTTTAATCCATATTTTTAAATTTTAAAATATATTAGACAACATAACGTTTACTTAATCCCCACTCGGCTAAGATTCGACGATAGGTCGTTGAAGAGCGATCTGCTTCAAAATGCGCTTCCATGGAAATATCGAGCGGTAATTCTTCAGGTTTCTGGCTTTCTACCATGTCCTGATCTTCGGCAAAAATTTGTGCATTGAAGTCATATACTGCCTGTAAATCTCCTGTGGTATCGAAGTTGCGTGTCAGTGGCACAAATAAACGGGTTTTATTATGTGAAACCGGACAACAGGCATTGAGAATTTTTAATTGTCCCTGCTTGGGGAAATGTACAGTCAGTACTGCAGAAAACGGTGGATAAACATCAAATACACGTTTCCACAAAAAACCTTCCGGTGCCAAATCTTGCATACCATGTGGATAGTTGCTGACACTGCTGACATATTCGGTATGCAGGCCGTAATCTGTACGTTCTGTCGTGTATTTGGGTACAACCTGATTTTCAGGATCTGCGAAAGAACCCTGATGAACCCAAGCAAAATGTGCAACATCAATAAAGCCTTCCAGTTGACGGCCACTTGAACCGGCAATATCCACAAACGGCGGTAAAATTGCCTGATGATCTGGCATCTCCCAGGTATCTAAAACAGGGAAATTGGCTTTTGCTTCGTCACGGCCAAAAATACTGGTCCAGATCAAGCCATATTTTTCCACCACTGGAAATTTAGTCAGAGAAAAACGCTCAGAAATGTTGGTCAGCTCGGGTTGTGCAGGAATTTTGATACATTTACCCTGGCCATTGTAGTGTAGACCATGATAAGGACAGACCAGGTTTTCACCCGAAACCCAGCCTTTGGTTAAGGGTACACCCCGGTGTGGACAGAGATCACGGACCAGATGAATATCGCCACTTTCTGTTTTGTACAATGCCAGTTTGACATCAAGCAGGGTCACTTGTTGCGGTTGGGTAGAAACGTCCTGAATCCGTGCCACCGGATACCAGTGACGAGCCAGAATGTCCCAGTCCTGATCATCAAACTGGCTATAGCAGGGTTTGTTGAATAAATTGATGACTGGAATTGCGTTCATATCAAACCTATATTCTTACTATGGATGGTCTCTTTTTACAGGCCTTGAACAGTGCAGAACTGTGCAATTTTGGCTTTGCTTCTAATTGAAATTACTGAATTTATTGTTATTCTGTCTATTAGAATGATTCGTACTATTCATTCTTAAAATTAGAACACATCAACCATGTACAAATGTACTTGCCGATTAAAGCTACCTTCTTTGGCATAAAACTCGCATAAACACGTTTATCTCAAATATTGATATAAATAAACGGTGGTACTTGCTTGACTAAATTGATGAATACGCCTTTTTCCCGATTTTCAGAATATTTTATCGCGGTGGCGAAAACGGGAAGTTTACGCAAGGCCGCAGATCAATTATTCATTTCCGTGTCTGCAGTACATCGGCAAATTGCTCTCGCTGAAGAAGAACTGGGAATTATGTTATTTGAGCGCTTGCCCAATGGTTTAAAACTGACACTGGCGGGCGAATTACTCTATGCCGATGTTATAAAATGGCAAAAAGAATTCCAGCAAACCCGGATTCGCTTTGATGAAATTCAGGGGCTTACGCGTGGGACCATCGAATTTGGTTTAATTTCTGCCTTAAATGATGGTTTTGTCATGCAGTCCGTGCAATATATGTATGAAAATTATCCCTGGATTAATTTTAATATCCGGGTCGCAGACAGTGAAATCGTAGCCAAAAAAGTGATTGAGGCAGATCTGGATTTTGGCCTGATCCTGAATCCGAAATCCCATCAACATATTGAAGTCCTCCATTTTCTGGAACTACCTTTAGGTTTTGTGATGGGTAAATCACACCCTCTTGCTCAAGCAGAAAAGATTTATTTTTCAGATACCTTGAATGACAACCATTTTATTCCGGCCGAACCCCTGATTATTCATGATTATGTACAGGCATTGTATAAACATCATCAATTTATACCTGCACGTAAAACGGAATCGAATGATATACGCCTGATGAATACTCTCATTAAGGCGAATTCCGGGATTGGAATTTTTAGTTATCTCGATGTTTTACCGTATGTCGAGCGAGATGAAGTGGTCTTTAAACCTATCTCTGAAAAAGGGCTGCATCCGCTGACCATTGCCTTGTGTGTGGCGCCTAAACGCCAAATTTCACGCGTTTCCCAGTTGATGATTAAACATATGATTGAACAAATGGAAACCTTAAAAAGCAAGGTGCAGCAACTGTAGTATTTTCATACTTAAATAACAAAAACCGCGATGGCTAAAATCGCGGTTTCTCGATATGTGATGCTATTAATTAGACTTAATCCAATGGATTACCCACAATATTGCTAATAATGCCTTTCATAATATGTGGGCCTTGTTCTTTCCGTAGGTCTGCATACCAGTCTTTGGTAATTTGCTCATCTTTCATATGCGTGACATCACAACGCTTACGTGCACGTAGCAGCAATTCATTGGCGCGTTCATTGCGTTTATTCTGATAACGTTTCAGGGCATCTTCCAGACCTAGCGTATTAATTTGTAAGGCACGTGCCAGATAGATCGCATCTTCCATTGCCTGGCAACCTCCCTGCCCGATATCCGGTGTGGTGCTATGTGCCGCATCCCCTAAAATTACCACACGGCCCTTATAAAACTGGTTAAAAGGCTCAATATCATGGATTTCGACACGATTGGTTTTCTGCTCATCAATACTGTCAATCAGGCATTGAACCTGGGAGCACCAGCCAGAGAAATATTGCTTTAATAAGATCTTATATTCCGAACGTTGATTCTCCAGACCTGCGGGCAATGGCACATCAAAGAAGAAATAAAAGCGATGCTCTGCCACAGGCATCAGTGAAGCGCGTTTGCCTTCACCGACAAAAGTGGTCCACTGCTGTGCGGGCGCTAAATCTTCAGAGATCTCAACCAGTCCGTTCCAGTTCACATAGCCAGCATAACGGCGTTCAACCTGTTTGCCCAATACATACTGACGCGTCATGGAATGGGTACCATCTGCGCCAATCAATAATGCTGCAGAAACAGTGCTGCCATCCTGAAAACCGATTTCAACGTGTTGCCCCTTATCCTCAATAGACACCATTCTTTTACCGAGCTGAATATCCTGCCGGCCAAACGCATCCATTAACATATTTTGTAATTCAGCACGCGATACCGGATATGGACGTTGACCGACTTCTTCAATTAACGGCGCCAAACTAAACTGCGTCATGACCTCGCCATTCAAACCATCGATATAGGCTAAGTCATTCATCTGGCCACCTAACTTTGCTACCTGTTCAGTTAAGCCCAGATAGTTCAAACACTTCACCCCGTTTGACCACAAGGAAATTGCAGCACCGACAGGTAAAATCTGTTCTGCCTGCTCATAGATGGTGACCCGATGTCCGAACTTTTTTAGTGCAATTCCTGTGGTTAATCCGCCCATGCCTGCCCCAATAATTGCAATCTCCATCTATTCCTCCTGGCTATTTCATCTTCATTGCCAGCTAAAATGCTAAAAACGTGCCATCCTGAAAAAAATGCACTAAAAAAATAGCAAGAGTTGGCACACGCTGTGCTTTTAAATTCCTTCAATGTCCTGTTTTTATAAAGGCAGAAGACCTAAATTTGTATTTATAAAAGTGCATATTCATATGACGTATACCAATGATGGAAATTTAAGATGGCGACCTTATTAGCTCCAATTTTTGATCTGCCTGCTCCAGTACAGCAGTTAACTAACCTTGCAGATGCCCGAATTGGCGCAGAAATTCTTGAATGTTCAGATGAGTTTTTTGCTGAAGCAAAACGCATGTTGCAATTTGAGGCACCGGTCTTTATCGAAGACAAGTTTGATGAGCATGGCAAATGGATGGATGGCTGGGAAACCCGTCGCAAGCGCCACACGGGCTATGATTGGGCCATCATTAAACTTGCTGTTGCAGGTCAAATACAGGCACTGGATATTGATACGACTTTTTTTAGCGGTAATTATCCGGCCTCTGCTGCTGTGCAAGCATGTTATGCGCCAGATGGAAATCTTGATCAGGCAGAATGGATCAGCATTATAGAAAATAATGTCTTGGGCCCCAGCCAGCATCATATTGTTCAGATTTCAGCAAAGCAGATATTTACCCATGTCCGTTTGAATATTTATCCTGACGGTGGGATTGCACGTTTTAAGGTCTATGGTCAGGTAAAAATCAATCTGCAAGATAGTGATCAAATGCTAGATGTTTTGGCACTAGAACATGGTGGCCGTGTCGTTGCCTATAGCGATGCGCATTTTGGACATCCACGCAATCTGATTAATCCGGGACGTGGCATTAACATGGGCGATGGCTGGGAAACCAAACGGCGTCGTGCTCCAGGATTTGACTGGTGCATTTTGGCTTTAGGCGCCAGTGCCCGAATCGAGAAAATTGAAATTGATACCGCCCATTTTAAGGGAAATTTCCCTGCAGAGGTTTCTATTCAAGCCATCTATGTTGAGGATGCAACCGATGAGCAACTCATTCCACAAAGCATGTTCTGGCCTTTTTTGTTAGCAGCCCAACCTATGCAAATGGATCATATTCATCATTACATCAATGAAATTTTACAACACGAAAAAATTTCCCATATTCGTGTCAACATGATTCCGGACGGTGGCATCAGCCGGATTCGTCTCTGGGGAAAATTGGCTTGAGTGATCAATGATATGTCTATGCAAAGTATAAAAATACAGCCTTTAAGCACTGAAAGTTTTCTGCCTTTTGGAGAAGTCATTGCCTGTCAGGGTAATCATTATTTTCATATCAATGAGCAGCAGACTGAGCGTTATCATGCCCTGGCTGAAGTAGAAAGTGACACCAAGGTCGGACTGAGTATTTTTAGAAATATGCAAGCTACGGCAATTCCTTTTCAAATCTCAATGCTGGAAAGGCATCCTCTAGGATCACAGGCTTTTATTCCGATGCACGGCCAGCAATTTTTAATCGTTGTAGCGCCTGAACTTGATTATACACAGCCCGATATTAGTCAGATTCAGGTATTTATCAGTGATGGTTCTCAAGGGATAAATTATCGTGCCGGAACCTGGCATCATCCATTATTGACCCTTGAAGCACCCAGCGAGTTTGTTGTAGTGGATCGTATAGGTAGCGGATCAAATTGTGATGTTCATCCTTTTCCTGAAAACATCCAGATCGTATTTTAAACGCATTAAAAAAAGCCCTTTTATCAGGGCTTTTAACTTATTTCTTCATCACTTTGCCTAGAAGTGATATTTCACTAAAGCACTGACATTATTTTCATCGGCATTTGGGATACCGAATTTGTTGTTCCAGATAGAATGTTCAATCCCCAGATATAAATTGGTGTCTGGAGAAATGTGTTTACCGACATTCCATTTCCATTGGGTGGTCCAGTTCATCTCGCTGTCATGAGTATCTTCTTCTGTAGACCAGTCCAAGAAGCCATCCACCAGAAATTCTTCAGTTCCCAGTTTAATTGGCACGCCGTAGGTCAGTGTCAACTGGTAATCATCATCAATATTCTCATTATTCACGCGATAAAGATTAATGCTAGCATAGCGGAAATAGGGAATTTCCAGATCGAAACCTACGCCGTAGAGGAAGTTATCAAAACCTTCTCCACCTTCCCAGGTCGTTGAGACCAGTACATCTTTAACCGGGCCAAAGGCAAGTTTCTGGCCTGATACTTCTCCCAAGCTTAAACGTGGTGAAAATTCAAAATAACTGGATTTAAAGTCATCTGCGCCGCGCATACGGTCAATGAAGAAGAAGACATCTGCATATTTTATTTTTGCCGTATATTCAAAGGTCGCAGTCGCCTGTTTCTCATCGACCACCTCATAGTTTTCTCCATAAAGTCCGGTGACACTGAAGTCTTGCCAGATCGGTTTTGCCTGTGCGGATGCCGCACCCAATACAAGTAATGTTGCAGCAGTAAGTTGAGTGAATTTCATAAATAAGGGTCCCCAGTGGAATGAAAAAATCACATTCTGAATTAAGCAAAAACAAAGCCAACATTTTTAATTTTTGATAAAAAAACAGCCCATTTTCTGGACTGTTTTCATCCTGGTTTAAATTTTCTAATGTGGAATCTTTGCCACAATTTCTGTAGTCGCTGTGCTTTTATTTTTAAATAGGTTCAGATGATTGAACAACAGGTTGAGTAAAATGGCCATTAAGCAGGTTGAGCTAATCCCCGAATGAAACAAGGTTTGCACCCATTTTGGAAAGTTGGCATAAAAGGAATGATCAATAATGGGAATCATGCCGGCTGCAATAGCCGTCGCAACAATGATAAGATTTTTTTGCTCGTTATAATCAATTTTAGCCAAGGTACGAATCCCGCTTGCAGCGACTGTTCCAAAAAGTACCAGACCTGCACCACCTAATACCGGTACAGGAATGGCAGCAATCAAACGTCCCATAATTGGCAGTAAACCCAACACGACTAAAATCATGCCACCCGCAGCGACCACAAATCGGCTTTTAATTCCGGTAATCGCCACCAAGCCGACATTTTGCGCAAAAGCACTTTGCATAAATGAACCAAAAACCGGTGCCATCGCACTCGATAACATATCGGCACGCAAGCCATTCGAGATACGATCCGCATCCACTTTGGTACCTACAATCTCACCCACTGCAATGATATCTGCTGTGGTTTCGGTCATAATCACGAGAGTCACGATAAGCATGGAAATAATGGCTGTGAGCTCAAAAGTCGGTAGTCCAAAGGCGAAGAAGCTAGGTACCTGGATCCAGCTACCATTCGCAACTTTAGAGAAATCACCAAAACCGAATAAATAAGCCAGTACTGAACCTAAAACAATTGCCAGTAAAATAGACAAGCGACGAATAGCAGCATGTCGGCTCAAATTCAGGCAGACGACTAAAGCTAAAGTCATGAGTGCCAGACCAATATTTTCGACACTTCCCCATTCTGGTGCCTTGGGATTGCCGCCCATCATCCAGCGGACTGCTACAGGTAATAAAGACAAACCAATGATAGTAATGACGCAGCCTGTCACGACTGGTGGAAAGAAACGGATAATTTTGGAGAAATAAGGCGCGAGGAAAAAACCGATCAATGAGGCGACAATGACCGCACCGTAAACTGCTTGCAAACCACCGCCTGTGGTCACAATCGCGACCATCGTCGCAACGCCAGCGAAAGAAACCCCTTGTACCAAAGGTAATTTCGCGCCGATATATTTCACCCCAACGGTTTGCAAAATTGTGGCTAAACCACCCACAAATAGCGCCGCTGCAATCAATAATCCAATTTGATAAGCTTCTAGGCCGGCGGCCGTTCCCACGATTAAAGGTGGTGCAATAATTCCGCCATACATAGTCAGTACGTGTTGCAAACCGTAAGCTGCACTTTTTCCCGCACCTAAATATTCATGTTCAGGTGATATTGTTTTACTTTGTTCTGTCATTTTTCTCACCCTCAAAGTCTAAATATAAAATCAGCTTCCGCGATATGTGGAGTACGCGAATGGGCTGATCAGTAAAGGAATATGAAAATGCTGGAATGCATCTTTCACATAAAAATGAATAACTGCTTTAGGAAAAAAAGTTTCTAAACCCAAACCTTCAAAATAAGCAGATGTAAAAAACTCAAGACTATAGATACCTGTTTTTAAATCGACTATGCCAAAATCACTGACGCGGCCGTCTGTATTGGTTTTTGTCTCAGCAAGCAAGCGACCGTCTTCAGCAAAAAGTCGTACCACCACGTCTGTCGCAGGTTTTCCCAGATGTGTATCTAAAATATGCGTGCTAATCATGCATGAAGCTCCTGAGCCAGTCGTGACAAGGCAATTTCTGCCAGTTGATGATGGACAATACGTTTCTCAATCTCTGGATCATTTAGCAAACGATAGTTCAGGGCTTGAAGGACGTCTTCACTGCTCAATCCAGCAGCTTTGATCAGAAAGATAAACCCATATTTTTTTTCATAGGCAAGATTGCCTTTAAGCAGCGCGAGCTGGGTATCGTCATCTGCTGTAATGCCGGATTGCTCACGATGGGAAAAGTCTTTTTCTATTTCACTTAATTCAGCCTGTGCCTGTTTTTCACCTATACGGGGATGATTATCCAGCGCAGTTTTAATCTCATCCCAACTCCAGGTCGCCGCTTGTTGTTGCGCTGCATTCAAAATATCCTCAAGCGATGCATAAGGACGTTTTGCGGCAAGCTCGGTCGACCAGCTGGGTATTTGCACACAGTGCTTTAAAAAGATCATCGCATCTTCTGTTGATGCTTGATTAAATTCAACAAGTTGCACTATTCAATCGCCTGATTATATTGCTTGGTTATTTAAAACTGGTTTTGCAATAACAGTGCCAAAGCTGATGTGTTTGTTATTTTTATAAAGTACATGACTCAAAAAAGAGCATCTAAAATGATCTTTTCCAATATATTTTATGATTATGGCGCATGATGGTTATACCAGTGCTCGGCAATATCCCCACGGCGGCAAATCCAGACCTTGTCATGATTCTGAATATAATCTAGGAACTTTTGTAGTGCTTTAAAACGTCCCGGCCGTCCTAAAATACGGCAGTGCATGCCAATCGACAGCATTTTTGGCGTAGTTTCACCTTCGGTATAGAGCACATCAAAAGCATCTTTGAGATATTGATAAAACTGTTCCCCGCTATTAAAACCGCCAGGTGAACTGAATTTCATGTCATTGCTATCCAGGCTATAAGGAATAATCAAATGCGAACGTGTTTCCCCTGCCTGATTGGTCAAGGTGCTCCAAAATGGCAAGTCATCCCCATAGTAATCAGCGTCATATTTGATTTGAGGAAAATCAGCCAGAAGTTGACGGGTATTCGGACTGTCCCGACCGGTATACCAGCCGATCGGTGCTTCACCAAACAGGCTTTCCAGAACGCTGACCGCCTGATCCATATATTGGCGTTCCATTTCAATCGGCATGTCCTGATAATGTAGCCAGCGCTGACCATGTGAAACGACATCATAATCGGCTGCTTTAATCGCCTCTACCACATAAGGATTACGTACCAATGCCATGCCGACCCCAAAGATAGTCATCGGCAAACCACGTTTCTGGAACTCCTGATGAATCCGCCAGAAGCCAGCACGTGAACCATATTCGTACATCGAATCCATCGACATATGTTTGTCTGGAAAGCTGGCAGCACCAATAATTTCAGATAAAAACTGTTCTGAACCGGCATCACCATGTTCAATGTGGTTTTCACCACCTTCTTCATAATTCAGCACAAACTGTACCGCGACACGCGCGCCGTTTGGCCATTGCACTTTTGGTGGTTCGCCATGATAACCAATCAGGTCACGCGAATAAGGTGCACTGCGAATGCTCTCGATAAGTTCTTGTCCGCGTAAGTAGCTAGTCGTCACATCAATTCCTTGTCGATTCTAGTAAATGATCAATGGTCTATACGCGTGATAAGCAATTTATGCGCCAAAGTAGAGCATTGAAATTGAGAGCACGCTTTTTAAAAAATATTTTCAGCGAGATTTAAGCTTGGAAATATCCCATCTCAATATTTGCGTGGTTGAATATAAAAAACCTAGAAAGATGCTTATTTGCTTTCAATCGCCGGTCAGTGTTCTGATTTACGCAATCCTATGTCCTATTAATTGAAATTTCATAGAACACCTTGCTGTTTTATAGTCCAGCTAAAGGTCACGACACAGAACCCATTATGAATACAAATATCGCCACGTTTAGTCCCGACTTACCCGTCCATATGACATTCGAGGAACATGACTGGCATCTTTTGGCTCAGTACTGGTATCCGATTGCACTTGCGCGTGATATTACAGATCAGCCAACAAGTAGTATGCTGCTTGATATGCCGCTGGTGATTTATAAAATGAACGATGAACTGGTGGTGGCGAAAGATGCATGTCCGCATCGCGGTGTACCTTTAAGCTTGGGAAAAAATGACGGCCAAGGCGTGGTGTGTCGTTATCACGGTTTACGCTTTGGCAGTGAAGGTAAATGTAACCGTATTCCTGCACATCCTCAGCATAAAATATCGGAGCGCTTCCATCTAAAAACTTATGCTGCGGTAGAAAAATATGGTCTGATCTGGTGTTCGTTAAGCGCTGAAAAGGATGCAGAACCTCATATTCCTCATATGCCTTTTTGGGATGATGCTGAGTATCAGCAACTGGTCTGCCCTCAGATAGACATTCAATGTTTTGCAGGAAGACAGCTCGAAGGTTTTATTGATGTGGCACATTTTGCCTGGGTGCATCCAGATACTTTTGGCGATCCGGAGGATGTAGAAGTTCCTGATTACAGTACGACAGAAACGGAGGTCGGTTTTAATGCAGATTATATCAGCAGTGTGGGACGTTATCCGATCGGAATCGAGCAGCGTGGCCAGGAAGATTTTAAATGGTTACGTCATTTTGAAGTGAGCCTACCCTTTACTGCAACACTTACGATTCATTTTCCAAATCATGCCAAGCAGGTCATCATGAATGCGGCTTCACCCATGACTGCGCGTTCAACACGACTTTTTGCACCTATTTGCCGCAATTATGATAAAGATTTACCGGTTGAAGATGCCTATGCCTTTAATATGAAAATTTTCGAGGAAGATCGTGTGATTGTAGAAAATCAGAAACCTGAATATTTACCTCTGGACTTATCTTTAGAAGCGCATTTTCCGGCAGATCGAAGCTCGAGTATGTACCGAAAATTACTACGTAAACGGGGATTTAGTCCTTTATTTGCTGCTTAAAATTTTATTCAAAAGAAAGATTCATAATAAATAACCAGGGTTAGAGCTCCTCTGATATTTAAAAATTAATTGGGTTATATATTGATTTCTATGAGGATACATCTTGTTATATAGCCTCATAAGCCTTGTATTCTGGTGAAGATAAGGCCTTTTAGAACGATAAAGAACTTTAAGAAGATAAAATTAGTTTTTTATTAAAATAGGTATATAATAAATAAAATCACTTTACTTTACTATTTTAATAAAATTATGGATCAATATTGCACACTGCAGATTTATCAGGAAGATGAATGGCTGGATTGCGCTATTGTTGAGATTGTCGGTCAACAACAAACTGGATGGCAAGCAGCCACGCGCACATCATATCTATTTGAATATGCTATTTCTTATATGAACCTAAGCGATGGGCATGCGCTAGCCTATCATTTACCAGTAAATGTGCAAAATACCTTGCAATCTACCTGGCCAGCCTTCCTGATGGATTTGTTACCTCAAGGTTATGGCCGTAAAGAATTACTCCGTCAGCTTAATTTTTCTGAAAACACTCAGGAACAAGCAGACTGGGCGCTTCTAAAAGCGGGTGCAGGTAATCCGATTGGTAATTTACGGATTAAAGAGGCTTATGAATGGCTACAGGGGCAGTTTCCTGTTCAGCAGAATCATGGCTTTAGCCTAGACCAAGTCGTAGAACGTCAAGAAAACTTTATTGAATCCTTAGCCTCTTATGGACTTTTTATTGCCGGCTCTTCTGGTATTCAGGGCGAGTGGCCAAAATTACTGCTGACTCAAGGTCATGATGACCTGTTCTATCTGGATCACACGCTGACAGATCATCAGGTCAAACAGCATTGGCTGGTGAAATTCAGTCGTGGCAGTGATCAGAATCTAGATAAAATTTTGATGCACGAAGCCTTATATATGAAAATTGCCCAATACCTGGGACTTCGTGTTCATCAGGAACTGGAGCTGCATGGTAAGACTTTATTTATTCCCCGATTTGACCGTAAAGTCAGCGATGGGAAGGTTGAAAGAATTGCCCAGGAAAGTATTGCTTCTCTGGGAGGAAAAGCCGGTTTTGGGGTAAGAATGACCCATAACCAGATCTGTAGCCTGTTGATGCAATGCTGTACTGAACCAAAACAGGAAATCTTTGAATATTTGAAGCGTGATCTTGCCAATGTCGCTTTAGGCAATAAGGACAATCATACCCGTAATACAGCGATTCAACGTTTCAATAATGGAATCATTCGACTAACCCCATTATTTGATTTTGCGCCGATGTGGCTACATCCAGATGGTATTGCCCGAACTACGCGTTGGGAGCGAGATGATCATGGTGGTATGCCAATTTGGCATTCAGTCATTGAACAGATCGCCGAAAGCACGATGATTGATCCAAAAGAAATCAAAGCGGTGTTAATCGAACAATTACCACTTTATCAGGGATTACTCGAGCACATGCAGTATCTGCAATTGGCACCTGAAATTCTGGAAAATAGCCAGTATCGAATTGATAATATTTGCCAACAATTGGAGGAGCTGAATTATGGATAAACGCTTCAAGCCACTGACTCCGATTCAACAGATGCAAAAGAGATTGTCTGTACTTGAAACCGTCAGTAACAATCCTTACTGGCCTTTTCATCAGGTTGCTCGCTTCATTCGTACCGAGTTGCACCTCACACTCAACGATATGGCTAAAATTACCAAGATTGCTCCCCAGACTCTACAGAAAATGGAACAACCTGAAGGCAATCCAACACTCAAGTCTATGCAGAAATTACTGGATGCTTTTGGTTTAAAGTTAGAAATCAGGGTTAAATCCTGATGATAATCTGATGCTTTAATTGATATTTAGGGGAATTTTAGAGAAGAAGAATGACTTAACAACTGAAAATATGCCCTCCTCCAATCTGTTTATTGAGTCCTTGCTCCATCGCAGGAATCCCGGTTTAAATTAAACGCGGGATTCACTGGAGACTGATATTTTCTCATCAGTTTTTAATGAATACGTTTATTTTCTAAACGTCATTATGAAGAAATATCAACACAGAGATATTTCATTTCAAGGTATTCATCCATACCGAATTTAGACCCTTCACGGCCTAATCCCGATTGCTTGACTCCACCAAATGGCGCAACCTCATTAGAGATAGCTCCGGTATTGATTCCCACCATACCGTATTCTAAGGCTTCACCTACACGCCACTGACGTGCTGTACTTTGGGTAAATACATAGGTAGCCAGACCGAATTCTGTATCGTTCGCCATCTGAATTGCTTCTTCTTCAGTCTTGAAACGGAATAACGGCGCCAACGGTCCAAAAGTTTCTTCTTTTGCCACACGCATCTGCTGAGTAACTTCAGTCAGAAGCGTTGGCTCGAAGAATGTACCGCCCAGATTTGAGCGCTGTCCACCGGTTTTCACCTGTGCACCTTTGCTCACTGCGTCGGCAATATGTGACTGCACTTTTTCGATCGCAGCCTCATCAATTAATGGACCTTGGGTAGAAGCTTCATCACGGCCATCACCGACTTTTAGTTTGGCAACGGCAGCCACCAGTTTTTCTACCAGCGCATCATAAATGCCATCTTGTACATAAATCCGGTTCGCACACACACAGGTCTGTCCACTATTACGGAATTTACTGGCCATGATGCCCTGTACCGCCTGTTCGAGATTGGCATCATCAAAGACCAGAACTGGCGCATTGCCACCAAGTTCTAAGGAGAGTTTTTTGATGGTCGGCGCACATTGCTGCATCAGGATACGACCGACTTGAGTTGAGCCGGTAAAGCTTAACTTTTTCACGGTTTCGCTTTCACATAAGACCTGACCCACTGCAACCGCATCACCACTAACATGCAGCAATACATCTTGTGGCAAACCTGCGCGCAAGGCCAAAACTTCAAGCGCATAGGCGGTTAAAGGTGTTTGTTCAGCCGGTTTAACCAGCATGGAACAGCCAGCAGCCAGAGCTGGCGCGGCTTTACGGGTAATCATCGCCGCCGGGAAATTCCATGGCGTGATCGCAGCTGTTACCCCAATCGCCTGTTTGATAACCAATAAACGTTGATGGGCAAGCGTTGGTGTCAACACGTCACCATCAATACGGCGCGCCTGCTCGGCAAACCAGCGGATAAAGGAAGCGGCATAACCAATTTCACCACGCGCCTCAGCCAGTGGCTTGCCCTGTTCAGCAGTTAGGATCTGAGCCAAAGATTCTTTATGTTCCTGCATCAGATTGAACCAGGCCCAAAGCACATCCGCACGTTCGAGGGCTGTCTTGGTTTTCCAGGCTTTTTGGGCTTGCTGAGAACGAGCTATCAGCTGTTCTACAGATGTCCGGTCATGGGATTTTACCCAGGCCAAAGTGGCTTGGGTTGCTGCATCTTTGACTTCAATATATTCATCCGTGGCAGGCTGATCGAAGCTGATATCAGGATGCTGTAATAAATCTCTATATTGCGCTTGAAGCATGATCATTACTCTTTCATTAGGCTGCGACAGACAGTGCAAACCCTTGTTTCAAGATAGCCAATCCCGCACGGAACTGTTCTGCCGGAATCGTGAGCGGGTATAGGAAACGGATTACATTACCATAACGACCGCAGGTCAGGATTAACAGACCATTTTGCATGGCATGGTTTTGTACAGCTTTTGCCTGTTCCGCAGTTTCAAGCTCAACCGCCACCATTGAGCCCAGTGCACGAATATCTTTGACCATGCTAGATGACATTTTCAGTTCATGTAAAACATCAACCAGTTCTGCGCCTAGATCATTCGCTCTTTCACAAAGACCTTCTTCTTCAATGATATCCAGTACCGCATGGGCAGCCGCAACAGCAACCGGGTTACCTGCATAAGTACCGCCCAGTCCACCTGGATTTGGTGCATCCATGACTTCAGCACGACCCACAACGCCTGAGATCGGGAAACCGCCGCCTAGACTCTTGGCCATCGTAATCAGGTCTGCCTTGGTCTCATAATAATCCATCGCAAACAGTTTACCTGTACGCGCAAAACCAGACTGTACTTCATCAGCAATCAGTAAAATGCCGTTTTGATCGCATAGGACACGCAAGCGTTTCAGGAACTCTGCTGGCACCACATTAAAACCACCTTCACCTTGTACCGGTTCAAGCACAATTGCTGCTACGTCATGCGCGGCAATATCTTCTGCGAAAATATCTTCAATGCTTTGCATTGCATCATCTACGCTAATGCCTTTGGATTCCACCGGGTAACGGGCATGGAAAACACCACCAGGCATCACCCCAAAGTCGCGTTTATAAGGTGCAGTTTTACCGGTCATGGCCATCGTCATAAATGAACGGCCATGAAAACCATTACCAAAAGTCACAATGCCATGACGGCCAGTATGGGCACGGGCAATTTTAACTGCATTTTCGACAGCTTCAGCACCAGTCGAAAAGAATGAGGTTTTTGCAGCACCCTGGATGGGAGCGCGTGCATTGATACGTTCTGCCAGAGCAACGTAGCTCTCGTATGGTACAACCTGATAAGCCGTATGGGTAAATTTGGTTAATTGTTCAGTGACCGCAGCAATAATTTTAGGATGGCGATGGCCAGTATTCAGTACGGCGATTCCGCCCGCAAAGTCGATATATTGATTGCCTTCTGCATCCCAGATTGTCGAGTTTTCTGCTTTCTCTGCGTACCATTGACACATGACCCCAACACCACGTGGTGTCGCCTGCTGTTTACGTGCATTCAGTGCTGAGTGTTTACTGTCCATTTTGTATCCTCATTCTTGATTCATACGTTGTAAATTTTGCTATCCGGATCTTGGGATAGAAATTTGCCAAAGACTGGCTGATATGGTTCATTTTGCGCTTTTATACGTATGAGACGAGAGCCACTTTGCAGCAGATGGAAGGAGCCAATTGGTCTATTTAAAACGAGTAAAATAGTCAAAATATAAAATTATTTTATTTATAAACAGTTATTTATATTTTTAATAAAAATTGGCTCCTTTTTAAATAAAGAAGCCAATTTAAAAATCCATTGCAAAAATTTACGATAGGTCATCATGGATTAAATCCAGTCAGTTTAATCAATTAATCCATCTTGCAAAAACTTCGCTTAACCCGGATAGATGCCGCGTTCCTGACGCGCCATTAAAATCCGCTCACAGGCCAGAATATAAGCGGCTGTACGCAAAGAACATCCGGCCTGGACTGATTTTTGCCATACATCCTGTACCGCATTTTTCATGCTGGCATCCATACGCTGATTAATCTCTTCCTCGGTCCAGAAATAACTGGCCAAATCCTGAACCCATTCAAAATAGCTGACCGTCACGCCACCTGCATTACAGATCACGTCTGGCACCACGGTAATATGACGCTCACTCAGAATTTCATCCGCTTCAGTCAAAGTGGGACCATTGGCACCTTCCAGAATCATTTTGGTCTGAATATTTTGCGCGACCTGAGTATTAATCACACCTTCCAGCGCTGCCGGAATAAAGACTTCGGCGGGAATGGTCCAGAAAGCTGATGCAGAAATTTCATCGCTGGCAGAAAATCCCTGAATTTTATGGTGGGTATTTGAGTATTCAAGCAGCTTTTTAATATCAATCCCCTGTTCCTGATACAGGGTGGCGGAATGGTCCTGAACACAGATCACTTTGCTGCCATTTTCCTGGAAAAGCAGCGCAGCTTCACTCCCGACATTACCGAAACCCTGTACACAGACCCGGGCATTTTTTAAATCCAGACCAATTTGCTGGGCAACTTCACGCCCGCTAATAAACACACCACGACCTGTGGCTTTACTGCGGCCCAAGGAGCCACCCAGATGCACCGGTTTTCCTGTAACCACACCAGTAATCGTAGAACCCGCATTCATAGAAAACGTGTCCATCATCCAGGCCATGATTTGTGGATTAGTTCCAACATCCGGCGCAGGAATATCTTTTTGCGGCCCAATAATTAAATTGATTTCTGCTGTATAGCGTCGGGTCAAGCGTTCCAGTTCGCGCTTGGAAAGCTGGCTCGGATCAACCCGCACACCGCCTTTGGCACCACCAAAAGGTAAATTTAGAGCAGCACATTTGATCGTCATCCAGGCCGACAGAGCCATCACCTCATCTAAATTGACATCTGGATGAAAACGCACGCCGCCTTTGCCTGGACCGCGAGTTAAATTGTGCTGAACACGATAGCCTTCAAAATGCTGAACCGTACCATCATCCATGATGACCGGAACATCGACAATCAAACTGCGCTTTGGGCGTCGCAGCATATCCAGTCTTTCACTCAGTTCACCCAGATAAGGCGCTACTTTATCCAGTTGCTTAAGATAATTGTTCCAGGCCGTTGTACCCTGATCGGTGTAGGTCAATCCTTTCATCATCATGTTCATTCTATGATCCTTTTGTTATATGCAGTCGCATGTCCTGGCGGCTGCAACACATCTCTATTCGCCTGTTATGGCAATCATTGCTTGATTCAGGTCTCAGTTCAGCAAGCTCCTAACAAAATCAGTGTCTGGATTTTTCGCTTTAGTTTTAATCGGTATCTGTGTATATTGCCTGCCCGCCTGTATGCTCGCATTCAAGCCGCAGGTACATGATCAAAACGCATACAAGACACTTTACAATGACTGCCTGATCAGACTATTTTGCACCTAGCAATACCGCTCTCACGAGAGCCATTTCAAATTTGTAGGAGAGAGCCAATTGCGTAGCTTGCTTGGAGATTATTTACTGCAGCGATTGCAGCAAGATGTCACAGGAACATTACAGATGCGACTGTTCCGCTGCTTGCGTAACGCGATTATTGATAGCGTATTGGCTCCCAAAACCCGCTTGCCTGCATCACGTGATCTGGCTAAAGAGATTCAGGTATCGCGTAATACGGTGTTAAATGCCTATGAACAATTACAGGCACAGGGTTATGTTGATGCCCGTACCGGTCAAGGTACCTGGGTAGTAGAGAAATTACCCGAATCCTTTTTGGTGAAGGCAGAACAGAATTCTCCTGCCGTTGCAGAAAAAAAAGCACAGCAAAATTACAATCTGTCGCAACGCGGTTCCTACTTGCTCGGCTATTCCGCGGCCTCGCCTTATCAATGGGGAGCCTTTGTACCGGGCGCACCCGATGTAACCGAATTTCCGCATCATATTTTCAGCAAAATCCAAACGCGTTTGAGCCGTGAACCTCAAGTTAATAACCTGATTTACAGCAATGCCGGTGGCTCCCTGGAACTGCGTCAGGAGCTGGCGGAATATCTGAAAATTGCCCGTTCAGTGCAGTGCGATGCTGATCAGATCATTATTACCGAAGGCACCCATCAGGCAATTGACTTAGTCTCACGTACTTTAAGCGATATAGGCGATGAAGTATGGATCGAAGATCCGGCTTATTGGGGTGCGCGTAATATTTTACGAATTAATGGTGTGAATCTGCGTTCCTTACCGGTCGATCAGGAAGGGATTATCCCCGATCTACATCCCAAAAAACCGCCTAAGCTGATTTTTGTGACGCCGTCGCATCAATATCCTTTGGGCTCACACTTAAGTTTAGAACGGCGCAAACAGTTAATTGCACTCGCACGCCAGCATAATAGCTGGATTGTTGAAGATGACTATGACAGCGAGTTCAGGTTCTCGGGCCAGCCTTATCCTTCTTTACAAGGTTTAGAGCCGGATTCTCCGGTGATTTATATGGGGACGTTCAGTAAGACGATTTATCCGGCCCTGCGTATTGGCTATTTAGTGGTACCAAAACAGCTCTTTTCTTCATTGCGAATTGTAGCTTCGGAACTTTATCGTGGTGGTCACTTAATCGATCAGCAAACACTGGCTGAATTTATCCGTGAAGGGCATTATGAGGCGCATATCCGACGGATGCGTTTATTGTACGGTAAACGCCACGCTTTTTTAATTGACCTGATTCGCCGACATTTAGGTGAAGATTTTCTGCATGAATACAATACCGCCGCCGGTTTGCATCTGATTTTAAAATTGCCGAGCAGCAGTGATGATGTCTTGATTGCATCCAAAGCGCTTGAACTGGGAATCAAGGTCAGAGCATTATCGCAATACTATACCAAACATTATTCGACTCGGCAGAAAGGATTATTACTAGGCTTTGCCTGTGTGAGTGAACAGGAAATTCTGGTGGCTTTCGGGATATTGTTAAAGTGCTTGCGCGAGCATGGGATCCGCACTTTAACTTAGTAAAAACTTAAGGATCAATACAATTATATTTTTAAAATCAAAAAGCTTTTAATTTATTTTTAAAGGGAACGTAAACCTGCTTTTAGCCTGATATTTTAGGTAGGCTTTATTTTTCTGTAAATATGGCCTGCTTATATTTTTTATCTCTTAAGCCAATTGGCTCCTTTGAATTGCTCAAAAATGGCTCTCGTCACTTTACAACAAAAAAGAGAAATTAACTGCATACATGAACAGCATGTAACCGTACTTTAATCAAAGTGTGATCCTGTCTATAGGGCTACAAGGATTCATTTTATTAAGATTAACTTAATATTGGTCAAGCACTGATGAATTCGGTTACAGTTTCAAAGGATAAGATAGCGTAAGCCAAATAAGGAATTTTATTGCCGCTACGCTATTGATATTAAGGGAAATTATATGGCAGAACATCAACATTTCTCCAATTCCGAATCATCAAACGGCTTAAAAAACGGACTTAAATCACGCCATCTCACCATGATTTCAATTGCCGGTGTCATTGGTGGAGCACTCTTTGTCGGCTCCGGTAATGTCATCTATTCTGCAGGACCGGCTGCACTCATTGCCTATACTCTAGGTGGAATATTAGTTTTACTCATCATGCGTATGCTGGGAGAAATGGCGGTACTGAATCCCGACAGTGGTTCATTTTCAACCTATGCAGATCGTGGAATCGGGCGCTGGGCCGGATTTCCCATCGGCTGGTTATACTGGTCTTTCTGGACGTTGCTCATGGGCTGGGAAGCTTTTGTCGCCGGGAAAATCCTAAATAGCTGGTTTCCATTTATCCCGATCTGGGGCTATATGCTTCTGGTCACTGTAGCACTGGTCTGGATTAACCTCCGTGACGTAAAAAACTTTGGTGAATTCGAGTTCTGGTTTGCCCTGATCAAAGTCATTGCCATTGTACTGTTCCTGGTGTTTGGTAGCTTGGCGGTGATGCACCTTTGGCCTTGGGGCGATGCCTCTATGCTCGGCGGTACAACTCATCTAACCGCTCAAGGCTTTATGCCCAATGGTTTTTCATCGGTGATCACAGCCTTATTGGGTGTAATGTTTGCTTATATGGGAGCAGAAATTGTCACCGTAGCAGCAGCTGAAACCAAAGATCCAGCCAAGGAAATTCGTAAGGCCGCTAATTCAATTGTATGGCGTATCATTTTATTCTATGTCGGTTCAATGTTGATTACGGTTTGCCTGATTCCACACAATAATCCTTTATTGAAAGATCCGACCTGGGGTACGTATAGCGTAGCGCTTACTGCACTCGGTATTCCCGAAGCACGCCATATTGTTAATTTTGTCGTGCTCACCTCGGTATGTAGCTGCTTTAACTCCGCACTTTATACCTGTTCACGCATGGTCTATTCCCTCTCGAAACGTGGAGATGCACCAAAGAGTTTCGGTTTAACCAATCGCAATAACAGCCCATGGGTAGGTGTCATCTTTTCAAGCCTGTTTTCTTTCGTGGCGATTTATCTGACTGCCACCGAAAGTATGAATATTTATGATGTCTTGATGTTAGCGACTGGTACCGTATCTTTATATGTCTATCTTGCTATTGCCATTTCTCAGCTTAAGTTACGTAAAAAACTGGAAGCTGAAGGACAAAATATTCCATTCAAGATGTGGTTATTCCCATGGCTCACTTATCTGGTCATTATCTTTATTGTCGGCGCTTTAATTACCATGATTATTGAAGGAACCTATTTTAAAGAAGTGGTTTATACCAGTGTGCTTGCATTATTTATTGTGGGCTTAGGCATCTGTGCACAAAAGTTTAACTGGGGTAAAGCCTCAGCCAAAAAGGAAAAGGCAGCACAGGCCAGAATTAATTTAAGTGATAATCTTTAATTTATTTCTATAGAAATTTTTTAAACACATCAGAATGAATACATGGAGAGTTAAAAAACTCTCCATTTATTTTATATACAAGCCCAGTAAAAAAGGCCTATGTATGTCTAGATTTTAAATCTCCGTTGATACCTCACCTTTCCTAATCAAATTTCACCTTTCAAGACCACCTCAGCTATCAAAGTGTAGCCAGAAGCTGTTTCATCAGCTTTTTCTGTTCTGGTTGCTCAACCTAATCCGTTTCAACGAATAATTGATAAATCTCGAATACATTCTGTTATGAAATGTTGAGTCCAGCCTCATTTTGCCTAAAAGCTTCTAATATATTTTTTCTTATATGGCCACAATCATTGGAATTGGAAAAGATATGAATCATTATCCTGAAACCCCAGCTTCAACTGAAACACAAGACCATCAACCGGGTGTGCAAACCAAAATGGACCCTGCACCGGAAATTATTAAACCGCATTATAAAGGCAGTGAAAAATTAAAAGGCAAAGTTGCCTTGATTACTGGTGGTGATAGCGGAATTGGCCGTTCTGTATCGGTCTTATTTGCTCGCGAAGGTGCCGATATTGCCATTTGCTATTTGGATGAAGATCAGGATGCACGGGACACCAAAAAAATGGTGGAAGATGAAGGCCGCCGTTGTCTGCTGATTCAATGTGATTTACAAGATCAAGATGAAATCAAGAAAATGGTGGAGCAGACCCTTCAGGAATTTAAAACGATTAATATTCTGGTCAATAATGCCGGGGTTCAATACCCGAAAGAAAGTATTACCGATATCTCGCCCGAGCAATTACTTAAAACATTTAATGTTAATATTCTGTCGATGTTCCACCTGACTCAGGCGGTGATTCCGCATATGCAAGCAGGTGACAGCATTATCAATACCACCAGTATTACCAGTTATCACGGACATGATCAGCTGATTGACTATGCCAGCACGAAAGGTGCCATCACTACATTTACCCGAAGCCTTTCCACCAATTTATTGAAAAATAAAACCGGCATTCGTGTCAATGGTGTCGCGCCAGGGCCAATCTGGACACCATTAATTCCGAGCAGTTTTGATGAAGAACAGCTTAAAGATTTTGGTAAAAGTACCCCAATGGGCCGCATGGGCCAGCCAAGTGAAGTAGCACCGGCGTATTTATTTCTGGCCAGTGAAGAAGCCAGCTATATTTCAGGTCAGGTGATTCATGTGAATGGCGGCAGTATTATTAACGGCTAATCTGGCACAGAAGATAGCAGTTCTAGCTGACCGTTATCTTCATCTATTTAATCTTTGGATTTTCATATTTAAAAAAAATTGTTTTTATAAAATGTTTCCAACAAATACTTACCCTCGCAAAAGTAAGCTCTTGTTATAGTAATTTCAGCCAAACCTGATGAGGATATTAAGATGCCTAGAGGTGAAAAATCAGCCTATACCGATAAACAGAAACGGCAGGCCCAACATATTGAAGAAAGCGAAAAAGAACGTGGTCGTTCTGAGGAAGAAGCCGAACGTATTGCCTGGTCGACGGTCAATAAACAAGACGGTGGCGGCAAGAAAAAGAAAACGTCCCCCTAAATAGAATTCATGTCGATGAAAGTATGGGACAGATACAAAGACCCTCTATAATTAAATTATAGAGGGTCTTTTACCATCAGCTTTAAGTAATATTTTCGATACGCTGCTGAGTCCATGCTGGCCAGAGCTTTTCCAGTGTTTGTTCAAATTCTGCATTCTCGGTTCGCCACTGCGGATTTTTGTCTTTATCAATAATCAGCGCACGAACCCCTTCAATAAAGTCGCCCTGCTCTAACCAGACATCCTGCAAGTCCCGTTCCAGTTGCATACATTTTTCTAGCGACAAATTCTGTCCGGCTTGCTGTAACTTCAGGCTGGTTTGCTTGGCCATAACCGGACGTTGCTGCAAAATTGCCAGCATTTTACTAGCCCATTCCTGATCGGTTGAATTACTTGTATGAGCAAGACTCTGTTCAATCTCCTTGAGGTTTGGATAGCCAAAATGCTGATTAATCAGATCTGCACGTTTTTGCAGCTCGCTTTCTACCGGATGCGTAATATAGCCACTAATGATTTTCTGGATTTCAATCGAATTTAACACAGGCGCAGTAATCAACGCTGCTTCCAATTCAGCAAAACGCTCACTCGGCACATGATAATCCACCAGATCGAGATACAAGGCATCACTGCTACTGATCTGCTCCCCGGTCAAAGCCATATAGACACCGACTTCATCCAGTCGGGACAGGAAATGGGTGGCTCCAACATCTGGGAAAAAACCAATTGCGGTTTCGGGCATGGCAAAACGTGATTTTTCACTCGTAACTTTGATATGACAGGCTTGAGCGAGGCCAAAGCCTCCGCCCAGTACATAGCCATCCATCATCACGATCACGGCCTTTGGAAAATTACGCAAGGTGCTCAGCATCTTATATTCAGTGGCAAAAAAATCCTGATATTGGGTATTGCCGGCCTGATAGCTGTCATACAGATAGCGGATGTCGCCTCCAGCACAGAACGCCTTGGGACTGTTGGAATTGATCAGGATGGCTTGCACTTCTGGATCATGGCACCACTGATCGAGTTGCGCCTGAATGCCTTGGATCATTGGCAGGGTTAAGGCATTTAAATGGCTGGTGCGGTCCAGGCTGATAATGCCCAGACTTCCTGCGACCCGTATCGCTAAATTATTTTCATCACTCATTTTATTTTCCTATTTTTGTTTTATTGATGGGTAAATTTGGCTGGGCGTTTTTCTACAAAGGCCTGCATGCCTTCTTTTTGATCGGAACCGGCAAAAATCGAATGGAAAACCCGGCGTTCAAAGCGCAGTCCTTCAGCCAGGCTCACTTCAAAGGCCCGATTAATTGATTCTTTAATCATCATCACGGCAGTAAGCGACTTTTCAGCAATTTTCTCGGCAGCTTGCAGGGTTTGTTCCAGCAATTCTTCCTTGGCAAAAACCCGAGCGACCAAACCACTTTGTTCCGCTTCCTGCGCCCCCATCTGCCGTGCAGTCAGGCACATTTCCATGGCTTTGGCCTTACCAATCGCCAAGGTTAAACGCTGGGTCCCGCCAATGCCGGGCAACACGCCTAAGGTAACTTCAGGCAAACCAAATTTTGCATTATCAGCGCAGTAAATAAAGTCGCACATCAATGCCAGCTCGCAACCACCACCCAAGGCATAGCCGCTCACTGCGGCAATTAAAGGTTTACGGCGCTGCGCAATCCGGTCGGCCAGACTAAAAAAATCGTCCAGATAAATTTGCGGAAAATTCAGATCTGCCATTTCTTTAATATCGGCACCAGCAGCAAAAGCTTTTTCCGAACCGGTAATCACGATACAACCAATTTCGGGGTCTTTTTCCAGCTGATCAAGAGCCTGATTGACCTCGACAATCAGCTGGTTATTCAGTGCATTTAACGCATGAGGACGGTTTAAGGTAATCAGTCCAACACCGTTACGTTGTTCGAGTAAAATGGTTTGCCATTGCATGATAAAAATCCTTTTTAATTCCTTATAAACTGCGTGCAATCACCAGACGCTGAATATCGCTGGTGCCTTCATAGATCTGACAAATCCGCGCATCCCGATAGATGCGTTCAATCGGAAAATCTTTCAGATAGCCATAGCCACCAAAAATTTGTAGCGCCTTGGAACACACGCGTTCGGCCATTTCCGAAGCAAATAGTTTGGCCATGGAGGCTTCAGTCAAACAGCTTTCGCCAGCTTCCTTTTTACGTGCAGCAAAATGAACCAGTTGGCGTGCTGCTTCAATTTCAGTCGCCATACTGGCCAGCCTGAACGAAATCGCCTGCTGTTCAAAAATCGGTTTGCCAAAAGCCACGCGATCATGCGCATAGGCCGTTGCTTCTTCTAAAGCGGCACGCGCCAAACCAACGGCTTGTGCGGCAATACCGATCCGCCCGCCTTCCAGATTGGCCAAGGCAATTTTTAAACCTTCGCCTTCGGCACCGAGTCTTAAACTTTCATGAATGCGGACATCTGTTAAGGCAATCTGACAGGTATCCGAAGCATGCAGGCCGAGTTTTTCTTCCACCCGAATCACTTCATAGCCAGGTGTGTCGCGCGGCACTAAAAATGCACTCATGCCTTTTTTGCCCGCGCCTGGATCAGTCACGGCAAACACAATAATCATCCCGGCATTGTGGCCAGAAGTAATAAACTGTTTCGCGCCATTGATGATGTAATGATCGCCGTCCTTGACCGCCCGGGTTTTAATCGCGGCAGCATCCGATCCGGTATGTGGTTCGGTTAAGGCAAAGGCACCAATCATTTCACCTTGGGCCAAAGGCTTTAGAAATTGCTGCTTTTGCTGTTCCGTGCCGAACTTGAAAATCGGCACACAACCCACCGAGTTATGTACGCTCATAATCGCGGATGTTGCACCATCGGCCGCAGCGACTTCTTCCAAGGCCAGAACATAAGCCAGCGTACCTGTGCCCGAGCCGCCCCATTCTTCCGGAATCAGCATGCCTAAAAAACCCAGCTCTCCCATTTGGGCCAAGGCATCTTTGGGAAAGATGCCTTTTTGATCCCACTCGCTGGCAAAGGGTTTAATCTGTTCCTGGGCGAAGCTTTTGGCCATATCCTGAATCAGGTGTTGTTCTTCCGTTAATTGCATCGATGCTTCCTTCAATCTCTTTATTTAATCTTCTTATTCAATCTGTTGGCTTTATGAGCTTATGCAGTTTTGGATTGCTGCTTGTTGATTTCCTGATTGCGCAGTAAAAAGCGTTGAATTTTACCGCTTGGGGTTTTCGGCAATTCGGTCACAAATTCAATCAGACGCGGATAGGCATGCGCAGATAAACGCTTTTTCACAAATTGACCCAGCTCTTCCTGCAGCTCGGCAGTTGCAGGAGAATGACCAGCCAGAATCACAAAGGCTTTAATGATTTCGGTCCGCTCGGGATCCGGTACGCCAATCACCGCCGCTTCAATCACTGCATCGTGTTCCAGCAAGGCACTTTCCACATCAAACGGCCCCACCCGATAGCCCGAGGTAGTAATGACATCATCACTACGTCCCACAAAACTCATACTGCCATCGGCATGAATTTCCGCGGTATCTCCGGTTAAGTAGTAATGGCCGACAAAAGGCGATTTGCGGCTTTCTTCATAGCCCGAAAACCACATCATTGGGGATTGGCTGATATCCACCGCCAGAATGCCCGGAACGTCCGCAGGGAGCTCATGACCCTGTTCATCGACAACGGCAATCCGGTAACCCGGGCTGGCAAAACCTGCTGAACCTGAACGCACCGGATGCTCCAGCGCATGATGGTTACACACCACCATACCGACTTCGGTCTGGCCATAATGGTCATAAATCGGCACATCTAGCACCTCTTTAAACCAGCGGATCACTTCCGGATTTAACGGTTCTCCCGCACTGCTGACAACACGTAACTTACCGCGTAGTTTTGCCATTTGAGCAGGATCGGCCGCCATCATCATGCGATAAGCAGTCGGTGCACCGGCCAGATTGGTAATGCCATATTCCTTAACAATTTCGCAGACACTTTCTGCATTAAAACCGCCTTCATAAAATAAGGTCGAGTGTCCAAGCATTAAAGGACCAGTAATCGCGTAATACAAACCGTAGGCCCAGCCGGGATCAGCAATATTCCAGAAAGCATCTTCAGGAGTTAGACCAATGGCATTTTGCATATAGCTTGCAAAAGCAATCAGCGCTTTTAAAGGGACTTTAAGAGGTTTCGCTGGTCCAGTAGTACCGGAGGTAAACATCAATAAAAATGGTTCATCGACATTCAGGATTTCCAGCTCACAAGCTTCAGCCTGACGGTTTAATACCGTCCAGAAGCTGAGGTCGTGCGGATAGCGCTCTGCCTCAGTTTCGGCATGTACCGTCACAATCGGTGGACAGTTGCTGATCTCGGATAATTTGTCCCGATTCGCCAGATCAGTCACCACCAGCTTGCTTTGCGCCAGCTGAATACGATGCTCGATGGCTTTGGGACCAAAGGCCGTAAATAAGGGTTGATAGACAGCACCAATCCGCCAGGTTGCCAAAATAGTAATGATCAACTCGGGAGTACGTGGTAATAATCCGGAAACGCGGTCGCCTTTACCAATGCCTTGAGACTTTAAAAAGTTGGCAAACTGGCTGGAATATTTTTTGAGTTCGGCAAAACTATATTGTTCTTTTCTGCCATCTTTACCATGCCAGTATAAGGCAATGGCATCGGAATCGGCATGACGGTCACAGCATTCATAACAGGCATTTACTGCCTGCATTGAACCGGAGAGATACTGACTTGCAACCGCATCTAAATCAAAGTTTTGAACTGTTGTTTGATAATTTAACATGTTAAACCTCAGCCTGAATTTATCGTTATTACTGACAAGGTGTAATTATTGAAGCGAATCCTTGCTCCATCTGAATCTTTTAAGTTTTAAGCAGGTGGCGTGGTGTATTGATGCATGATGCTGGAGAAGTCCAGATGGGCATCGCCTTCCTGACACAGTTGTTGATAGAGTTTTTGTACCATGCTGCCCAGAACCACCGGCTGATCCACCTGTTGCGCTGCATCGACGGCCAAACCTAAATCTTTGAGCATCAATTGTGCGGCAAAGCCATCGGTATAACCTCGCGATGACGGCGCATTGGCACAAATATCGGGCCATGGATTATAAATTTCAGAACTCCAGCAACGCCCGGTAGAACTGTTGATCACGCCTGCCAGTGCCTGCGGATCAATGCCAAGTTTAGCCCCGAGTGCCATGCCTTCTGCAACGGCGGTCATGGAAATACCCAGAATCAGGTTATTACAGATTTTTGCCACCTGTCCTGTTCCCACTGCACCACAATGCACCAGATTTTTACCCATACAGCCGAGAACCGGTTTGACTGCCTCAAAGGTGGCAGCATCTGCACCGACCATGAAGGTTAAAGTGCCATCTTTGGCTCCTAAAGTACCGCCGGATACCGGTGCATCACAGACGCGAATCTGTTTGGCTTGCGCTGCTGCGGCAACCTCCTGAATGGTTTGTGGATCAATGGTGCTGCTGTCGATACATAAGCTGCCTGCTTGAAGCACCTCCAGAATACCGTGTTCACCTAAATAGACTTCACGCACATGCTTGGCGGCGGGCAACATGCTGACCACGATCTCCGCCTGCTTCGCGGCAGCTTGTGGACTGTCGCAGACGATACCGCCCACTTCTGCAAAATGCTGTAAAGCCACTGCACTTAAGTCATAACCAAAAACTTGATGACCCGACTTGAGCAGGTTTTGCGCCATAGAACCGCCCATGTTGCCTAAACCGATAAATGCAATCTTCATGCTGATGCTCCTTAACGCAGACTGATTGTGGTATTGACACCAGTGGTTTCCTGGTCATCTTCAAACCATCGGCTGGTAATGGTTTTGGTCTGGGTATAGAACTGCACCGCCTGTTTGCCATAAGGACCTAGATCACCCAGTTTTGAACCGCGTGAACCGGTAAAACTGAAGAAAGGCACAGGTACAGGAATTGGAATGTTAATGCCCACCTGACCGATATCAATCTGGTTCTGGAAGGTACGTGCCGTATTGCCATTTTGGGTAAACAGTCCAACGCCATTACCAAATGGATTGGCATTAATCAGCTCAATGGCTTGCTCTAAAGTATCGACATGCATGATCGCCAGTACCGGGCCAAACACTTCTTCCTTGTAAATGCGCATCTCGGTCGTGACCTGGTTAAAAATCGTTGGACCGACAAAATTACCCTGCTCATAACCCGGAACCTGTACATTACGGCCATCTAGCAACAGTTCTGCGCCCTGTTCAACACCACTGTTAATCAAATCGATTACACGAGCTTTGGCACGGGTTGAAATCACCGGTCCCACATCGGTATTCGGTTCATGTCCGGCATTCACCTTTAAGGTTTTGGTTTTATTGACCAGTTCATCGACCCAATGCTTGGTCTCACCGACCATTACCGCCACGGAAAGTGCCATACAACGTTGACCTGCTGCGCCAAAAGCTGCACCGACCAAGGCATTTAAGGTCTGTTCTTTATTCGCATCTGGCATCACCACCACATGGTTTTTGGCGCCCATCATCGACTGCACACGCTTGCCGTGTTGGCCTGCAAGGTTATAGACATGCGTGCCGACTGCAGTCGAACCGACAAAAGAAATCGCCTTGATATCGCGATGGGTACACAGTAGATCGACCACTTCTTTGCCGCCATGTACCACATTCAGTACGCCTGCCGGCACACCTGCCTGAATCGCTAACTCAACCAGCATCATGGTCGATAGTGGATCCTGTTCAGAAGGCTTTAAGACAAAGGTATTGCCGCAGACAATCGCCATCGGGAACATCCACAGTGGAATCATCGCCGGGAAGTTAAACGGTGTAATTCCTGCACAGACACCTAGTGGTTGCTGCAAGGTATAGGTATCGACACCACGTGCCACCCCTTCAATATACTCGCCCATTTGTAGGGAACCGATCGAACAGGCATGTTCCACCACTTCCAGACCACGCTGGATATCACCTTCGGCATCAGCTAGGGTTTTGCCTTGTTCTGCCGTTAAGACTTGGGCAATACTTTTTAAATTGGTACGAATCAGATCCTGCAGTTTCAGCATGATTCGCATACGGGCCTGAATTGGAGTCTGGCGCCAGCTGGCAAAGGCATTTTGCGCAGCCGCAATCGCAGCATTGACTTCTTCAGCAGTGGCAAAAGGCACCTGACCCAAGACTTCCTGAGTGGCAGGACTGATAATATCTTGCCAATGGCTGGTTTTTGATTCGACAAATTCACCATTAATGAGGAGTTTTGCGGTGGTGAATCCGGTACTTTGCTGTGGATGAGAAATGGCGTTCATGGTCGCTCCGTGCTGGTTTGTTATTGTCGTTGTATCTGCCTTTACTGGCTTTTATTTAACGTATAATTTTTACGCTGTTTCAGCAGACTAACAAAGAACACTTTGACCACCAATAGAAATTGGTGCACGATGGTTGTGCAAATATGCACAGGAATTTAACAGGATGTTAAATAAAAAATGAAAGTAGATTGGGATCATTTACGCTTTTTTTTAGTTTTGGCGCGTGCTAAAACACTCACCAACGCAGCACGCTTAATCGGGGTTGAACATAGCACCGTAGCGCGGCGGATTCAGGCCCTGGAAAGTACTTTAGGTACGCAACTGTTTAAGCGCGAAGCCACCGGTTATGAACTAACCTCGGAAGGTCTGGCACTGGTGCCGCGTGTGGAACAGATGGAACAGTCCTTTATCCAGATTGACAAGCGCCATGATCCCTTGCAAGGTCGGGTCCGGATTGGTGCACCAGAAGGCTTTGGAACTGCATTTTTAGCGCGGTTACTGGCTGAGTTTTCCCAGCATTATCCTTCCTTAACCATCGATTTAATTCCGGTTCCGAAGACCATTAAATTGTCACATCGTGAAGCCGATATTGTGATCGCGATTGACCGGCCCAAATCGGGTCCCTATATCATTACTCGTTTGTCTAATTACTGTTTAAAGCTATATGGCAGCCAGCATTATTTACAACAAAATCCGGAAATTAAAAAACTGGAAGACCTCCAGCAGCACCGTTTTGTTGACTATATTGATGATCTGGTCTATAGCACTGCACTCTATTCGCTAGAGCGTCTTCCCTTGCAGGTTAGTGCCTGTTTTCGCAGTAACAGTATTCTGGCGCAGGAGATTGCGGTTCGTGCAGGAGCCGGACTGGCCATTTTGCCGAAATTTCTGGTCAATGATAAAAGCGAACTCAAAGAGGTTTTGGGCGATCAGGTCAGTTTTACCCATACTTTTTGGATGCTAACACTGGTCGATCTGCAACATGAACCAAAAATAAAACTGGTCTGGGATTTCCTGCGCAAGCAGGCTGATCTTCAGCAAGACCTGTTAATGGGCAGATGAATATCAAATACAACTGTGCTGTATCTAGAGTCACCTCTTTAAGTTAAATCAACCGAATTAACAACGTATCGATACAGCAAATGAACGTATCACAACATTCCTGACGCTCATGACTTGTTAAATTAACAGTCGATCATTCGCGATGTTTTTTAATGAGCTACAGGAAAATAATATGAAAATCTTGATGGTACTGACTTCACATGACCAGCTGGGCGATACTGGCAAAAAAACCGGCTTCTGGCTGGAAGAACTGGCTGCACCCTATTACACCTTTGTCGATGCAGGCGCAGAGGTAGTTTTGGCTTCTCCTGCAGGTGGTCAGCCACCATTAGATCCAAAAAGTAATGAGCCGGATGCGCAAACCGAAACCACCAAACGCTTTGAAGCAGATGAGGTGGCCATGCAGGCTCTTGCTAATACACATAAGTTGAGTGAGGTCTTAAATCAGGATTTTGATGCCGTGTTCTATCCGGGTGGTCACGGTCCATTATGGGATCTAGCCAAAGACCAGAATTCTATTTCTTTAATTGAGCAGACTTTACAGGCAGATAAACCTGTTGCGCTGGTCTGTCATGCACCGGGTGTACTTCGTGAAGTCAAAGATGCCGAAGGCCGTTCTATTGTAGAAGGCAAGACAGTCACCGGTTTTACTAATACCGAAGAAAACGGCGTAGGCCTAACCGATATTGTGCCATTTTTAGTGGAAGACATGCTGAAAGAAAAAGGCGGGAAATATTCCAAAGCTGAGGATTGGCAGGTGCATGTACAGCAAGATGGTTTACTGATTACCGGGCAAAATCCGGCCTCTTCTGCTGCAACCGCAGAAGCTTTATTAAAATTATTAAAATAGAAGTTAATCTAAAATTCGTATTAATCTTTTAGATCACTTCTTTTTAAATAAGAAAACCCTGAATGATGCAAGATTATTCAGGGTTTAATTTATCTATTTATTCCCAGATTTAGTTCGCTTCAGCCGCTGTGGAGGCAATATGCTGAGCCAGTAACTCTCTGAGTTTAAATTTCTGGATTTTCCCTGATGGGGTCATCGGAATTTCATCCCAGATCTCCAAACGTTCCGGAAGATATTGCATGGCCAGATTATGAGTTTTCAGGAAATCTACCAGCTCATTAAAACTTAACGGCTTTGTCTGATCTTCAGCTTGATGATTGCACAGGCACGCTCGCCCATTCGCTCATCTGCATAAGCCACTAAAGCTACTGTGGCGATATTCGGATGCTTATAAAGTAGTGATTCAATTTCCGCGACCGGAATATTTTCTCCACCACGAATAATCACATCCTTCTTACGTCCGCAAATCCGAATATAGCCATGCTCGTCCTGATAGGCAATATCGCCAGTATCAAACCCGCCTTCGGCATCCGTATCATTCAAATGTGGACGTTTTAAATAACCGCCAAAATTTGAACAGGTGCGGATCATCAAACGCCCGGATTCATTCACGGCTTTGGTCTGACCTTTTTTATTCACGATCTTGATTTCAACACCAGGTAAAGCGATGCCATCCGTATTGAAAGAGTGTTCATCCTCATCTTCAGGTCGGGTCAGCGTCACTGCACCACATTCGGTCATACCCAGGCTGAAATCACTTTTACTCCTAAAATATCCCGGGCTTTTTGCACCAATGGACCTGGAATGGGCGCACCTGCACACAGGAAAATTTTCAGTGAATCAACCTTGTCATGCTGTTCTGCCACGGTATTGGATAGGTCATTCAGGAATGGGGTCGAGGCCATGGTGAAATTCACCTGATGCTGATGAATCAGATCTACTGCTTTGGCTACATCCCAGCTTGGAAACATGGGACAACTTGCAAGCTGATTTCTTTGATTTTTATGGTCAGGCCTTAAATAAACTGGCCTTTGATGATGTGGTTACCCTGATTCATCTGCTCAATAAAGTAAATGATGGTTTGAAAAGTATTCATCTGCATAAAGAAGCAGATCAGGAATAAACAAATAGAAATTCAGCTTTAATTGAAGAGTATAAAAAAGAGCCTGTATTCAGGCTCTTTTTTTGAAGTTGAAATTATGCTTTTTGTGGATCGTATTGACGGTCTTTGATGAAAATCCCGGACACTGCCCCACATAAGAAATAAGCACCGCCCATAATCAGGAAGCCTAGACCAATTGAACCACCGCTGGCTGCCGCGCCAATAATCGCAGGTGCAAACATGGCGCCAATACGACCTGCATTATAAGCACCCCCTACTGCAGTACCACGAATCGAGGTGGCGAAGCTTTCTGTCATATAAGTGGCATTAATCGCATATGGAATACCATACAGGAATCCAAAGAAAATCAGCAGATAGGCAATGTTATCTGGCGTATTGAATAGCACAATCACGGGCAGGAAAATCGCCGTTCCAATTGCTCCAAACGAAAAGACAGCGCGTCTACCCAGACGGTCTGCGGCAAAGCCCGCTAGAATTTTCCCGAAAATCATCGCCACATAAGTACCAATCATATAGCCGGCCATAGATTTAAAATTCATGTGCAATTCAGATTCCAGATATGCCGGCATCCAGTTATTTACGCCATAGTAGCCAAATTGCAGAAAACCGGCCGTAAAGATCCACAAGATGAACATTCTGCGATTCGCAGGATCCGCGAAAATCTCTTTGACTGTGCTTTTTTTGGCGGGTTGCTGTGCTGTGATTTCAGCTGGGGCATATAGACGCTGCAAACGTGCACGCTGCCAGGATTCTGGCTCAGGAACCAGTTTCTGGATAAAAATCGCCATAACCGAGGGAATAATGGCAATAAAAAATAGGGTTCGCCAGCCATATTCCGGAATGATCCAGCCTGCCAGTACAGTGGCCACAATATAACCGACGGTCCATCCTGCCTGTAAGGTACCTAAAACCGTGGTGCGATATTCAGTTGGAACATATTCAGCCATGAGCGTATTGGCTGCAATATATAAAGAGCCTATGCCGAAAGCAGACAGAAAGCGTAAAACAGCAAATTGTTCAAAGTTCTGTGCAAAGCCTAAGGCTGCGGTCAATATGGAAAATACCAGAATCGAAATGACTACGGTACGTACACGGCCCAGACGGTCACAGGCCCAGCCCCCTATAAAGCCACCAATCGCCATACCTGCTAAGGTAAAACTGCCTAGTGTACCAGCCTGCAGATTACTGAGACCAAACTCTGCTTTCAGGCTATTTAAACTGAAAGACAGCAGCAACATGTCCGCGCCATCTACCAGTAAAGCCAGAAAGGCGAAAATAAAAGCAATTTGCTGGGTTCGTTTGGTCGTAGGTTTAATCTTTTCTAATTCTCTAGCTAAATCCGTCATATTTAAATCTCTGTTTTCCTATCCTTAGGTTTTCATGATCTTTTTATATTTAAAGCTATTCCGCTAATGAATATGCTTTAAGGCTAATCCGTTTTTAATTCACTTGATTGACTCCTTTTTTAATCCTGTCTAGGAGATACCTTTTTCCTTTTTATCAGTTAGCTCTTGTTCCTCGTTCATGCTTATATTTGCATCAGGCTAAATAAAATAAGATGAATATTCAATTATTTTAGATGTTTTATTTTGTTATGCGAAATTTATTATCATAAAGTTGATTGTTCTTTCATTTTCCTATAGCTTTAAAAAGAGGGATAAGAACGATATGTCATTTGAATAGGATCGAACAGGGAGCGTAATAATGGGTGCCTTAACAGGATTTCGTGTACTGGATTTAAGCCGGATTTTGGCTGGGCCCTGGTGTAGCCAGATTCTGGCTGATCTGGGTGCAGAAGTGATCAAGATTGAAAAACCGGATCATGGGGATGATACCCGTATCTGGGGACCACCTTGGCTTAAAAACAATCAGCAGCAAGATACCCATGAATCGGCTTATTACCTGTCAGCCAACCGTGGCAAGCATTCGGTTGCAATCGATTTATCTACACCTGAAGGTCAAAGTATTATCAAAAAGCTTGCTGAACAAAGCGATGTAGTCATTGAAAACTATAAAGCCGGTTCGTTGAAACGATATGGGCTGGATTATGAAAGTCTGAGTCAGCTAAATCCGCGACTGGTATATTGTTCTATTACCGGTTTTGGCCAGAACGGTCCGCGTGCGCAAGAGCCGGGCTATGATTTTATCGTTCAGGGAATGGGCGGCATGATGAGTGTCACTGGCGAACGTGACGATCTGCCCGGTGGTGGCCCGCAAAAAGCAGGTCTGGCCTTTGCCGATTTGACCACCGGCTTATATGCCGCAATTGCCATTCAGGCGGCTTTGTTGTCCCGTGAGAAAACCGGTGAAGGTCAGTATATTGATATGGCGCTGTTAGATACCCAGGTTGCTTCCCTCTCTGTTCTGGCCATGAATTATCTCACCTCAGGCAAAGTCCCCGGTCGCTTCGGAAATGCACATGCCAATATTGTGCCCTATCAGGTGTTTAAAGCCCAGGAAGGTGAATTTATTATCGCCTGTGGTAACGATCTGCAATTCCAAGCTTTGTGTCAGGCCGTTGGTCTGGCTAAGGTGGCAGAAGATCCTCGCTTCTTAAAAAATTCTGGACGTGTTACACATCGTGAAGAATTGACCACAGTTCTACAGGCTCATTTCTATACTAGACCGGCAAAAACCTGGGTGGATTTAATCCATGCGGTTAAAGTGCCGGTAGGAATGATCAATGACCTGAAACAGACTTTGCAAGAAGAACAGGTATTGGCACGCGATATGGTGATTCAGATGCCGCATACTTTACGTGAAGATTACACCTCAATCGGTTCACCGATTAAACTCTCCAAGACACCGGTAGAATATAAAAAGGCACCCCCTTGTCTGGGTGAAGATACCGATGCCATTTTGAGTCAATATTTAAGTTCTGCTGAAATGGAAGAACTGAAAAGCAAAAAAGTTATCCAGCAGCGATAAGCCTGCAAGCAGTAAAAAAGGAATCTTGCGATCATTGCTGTCCCACAATTTTTCACAAGAGGAAGCTCATTTGAGCTTCCTCTTGTTTTATGGGTATTTTATCGGGTGAAAATAAAGCTTTTAAAGTTCTTCTTTCAAACAAA
>NZ_JBBCWZ010000014.1:0-58303 GCF_037145695.1 Acinetobacter sp. USHLN143 | reverse complement strand
GGCAGAAGAAATTATTTAGACCAGTTATCAAAAACTTCATTGATGACTTTATTCTCGATAAAAATCATCTGCTACCACAGAGAATCTATAAATAATAGTGCGTAAGTCCTAATAAGTTCAATTTTTTTCTACCTATCTGAAGTTCACTGATTAAATTATTCGATAACGCGATAAATATTTGAAGATTGTTGGCTTTCAAACAACAACTCAATACTCGGCAGAATGGTTTCACCATCCACCACGATGTGTTCAATTTTTTTGACCAACTCAGCTGCATGATGAATGTTGTGCTCTGCAAAGGAACGCAGCATCGCTTTCGCTTCAGTCACTTGGCTAAATTGATCTTTCACCTTGATATCAATCATCTTTGACATTTTTCCTTCCTCTCTCATTATCCAATTTTCAGTTTTTTATACCATAATTAGCCAAGCGATTAATCTTCAAGATGTTAGCGAATTTGGCAATGTAAACTTTTTTATCTGAATGGATTATAAGAAAAAGAATATTAAACTTAATGAATTGTGCAGACATTAAAAAAGCTCGCATTTCTGCGAGCTCTGTGTTGGATGGCTAGTGCTAGATTTATTGTCTGGTGATAAACATCAAACTCAACTAACTGTCATTGATCCGTCCAACTTATCGGTAGCGTCTTATTGATTTTACGACCTACCATGAGTTGAATATAACAGTATTTTTTTAGCCGACAATACTCTTTTACACTTCTAAAAGAAGACTTATACAAGATTTCAATTGTCATTTTTTAAAGCAGATTAGAATATTTCTGGCTTGTTATCCGAAGACTTCTGCATTCATATCGTCTTTATCTAATTTATTGATTTCTAGAAAAATACCTTATTAAGCATACAACTTCCCGTTGCATAGACGGCTCAATACTCTCGTTCATAATCTCAATAAGCGCTTTAAAATTTAAGTTGGAATATGATTTTTTATAAATAAAAAATACTTCCGGAAAAGGACGCAATATTCAAAGAAACTGCTGTCATGAATCGATACGACTAATTTTAAAATGATTATTTTTCAAAAAATGGCGACAATTTAATCTCCCATCAATGTCAATTAACCATATTTTTGTCTGATTATTTAATAACTTACATGAGGAAATCAAAATTATTCAATTGATTTTCTGAACGTTAAATACCATATTTTTATTTGCAGCATAGTCAAATATTCAGAACCTTACTCAGCTTTTCAAATCCACCCTATTTACAGCCAAGCAATCTATAAATTCTAAATTTGATCGAAATAAAAACTCCCACTTAATGGAAATTTAATTTTATATCAACCTTAAACATTGAATATAAATGCAATACAATGCTCATAAATACATAGAGGTATATCTAATTTTTTATGTCAGCTAATAATTTTAGGAAACACCTTGATCTCAATTTAAGGCAGTTAATACTTTTATTGGCTATTTTTAGTGTGTCTAGCCTTTTTATTATTTCTCTCATTATTAGCTATCAGATCGTAAAAAATCAGTTAATCGACAATTCTCTTGCCTTAAACTCTGATCATGCACATAAAATTGCATTAAGCACAGACAACCATTTTAGAAATATGCTTCTTGAGCTGGACTATAGTGCCAAGATATTAGGTCAAGACTTTAATAACAATGAGCTAAGAGAAGCCGAGGTCAATAAATTAAAATATCAGTCTGAACACTATAACAGTGTTGTGATCAGTGACACCCAAGGCAGACTGATAAACTTTTCCCCTAATATTCTGCATATTGATAAAAGCAAAATACAACATACTCAAGGGATTATTGACTCTCTTCATAAAAAATCGACTTATATATCTTCGCCCTATTTTTCTGTGCAAAAAAATATGATTGTGTTTATTTCTCAACCTATTTTTGACAAGTCAAATCACTATCAGGGCTTCATCGGTTCAGCGATTTATTTAAAAGAAAAAAATGTAATTAATCAGCTTCTAACCACTTATAAAAATTATAAGAATAGTTATATGTATGTGATTAACAATGAAAATAAAATTATTTTCCATCCCGATCGTGAAAGAATCGGTCAATTGGCCAGCAATAATACTGGTCTGGAATATATGCATGCGCATAAAAATGGTCAAATTCGTTTAATCAATAGCCAGGGCACTGATAATCTGGCGGGTTTTTCTCATATTCCGACTTCAAACTGGATCGTGGTTTCCCAACAACCCACCCATGATTTACTTAAACAGGCAAATTCTATCCTTTAACCCCAATCTCAACTTTTTAAGTGATTGAAATAAAAAGGACATAACCCTATTTTAGTTTCCACCAAGAAATTAAAGCAAAGTTATGTCCATTGAAGAATTTATCATTTTTGTCTATGTAATCATAGAAGAACTTTATCCCATTGTTGTTACTCAGCCCCTGAGAACTCGTGGTTTTCCGCCTGCTGTTACTGATGCAGAAATCATCACTATGCAAATAGTAGGTGAATTTCTTGGTTTAGATACAGACAAAAATATTTGGATGTATTTCAAAAACAATTGGTTAGAATGGTTTCCAAAATTAGGATCTTATCCCAATTTCTGTAAACATTGTGCAAACCTGTGGCATGTCAGTCAATCCATTATGGCACAGCTCATTCAGCGTTATGGTTCAGATAACATTCACTTTATTGATGGCTTCCCACTCCCTGTCTGTAGTTATACCAGAGCTAGAAAGCATAAAAACTTTAAAGAATACGCAGGTTTTAGTTATTGTGCTGCAAAACAAGAAAAATATTATGGTTTCAAAGCTCATATCGTCATTAATCTTTCAGGCATGATTTCGGGTTATACCTTTGCACCTGCTCATTGTGATGAGCGAGATGTTGCACCTGAAATTACGAATGATATTTACGGTTTACTGGGAGCAGATAAGGGCTATTTAAGACCAGAATTGAAACGATATTATGAATATCAGGGTATTGATTTACAAACACCCTTTAGAAAAAACATGATAGATTTCAGACCTAAAGAGACACTGCAAATACTGATGAAAGCCAGAAGAAAGATTGAAACAGTGATTGGTCAATTAACAGATCGCTTTCACATTCAGAAAGTGAGGGCAAAAGATCTATGGCATTTAACCCACCGCATAACTCGTAAAATTCTGTCGCATACAATTTGTGTGGTGCTAAATAAAAAGCTTGGTCATTCACCAATTCAATTCGAAAATCTTATTTTAAGTTGAGATTGGCGTATCCTTTATAAATTAGCCGCAGGATTCTTTTTATTTTATCTGCTTGTTTTTTATATTGTATGGCGACTGTCTGACTCTATCTCGGCCCCGTTGAATCAACTGGCAGATATGGCGAGTCTGCTAAATCAGGCAGAAATCGGTTCAAAAATTAAGAATATCCAGCCTTGGTACTATGAGGTCACAAAATTCAAGTTAGCCCTACTGCTCAGTGTTCGCAAATTTTCACAACAAATGAGCAAGATGGATCATCATATTAATACGGATCCTTTAACCGGCTTGATGAATCGTCGTGGTTTAAATTACGTCATGACTCAAAACATGAAAATGAACATCCCGTTTTCAGTACTTCTGATGGATGTGGATCACTTTAAAAACGTGAATGACAATTATGGTCATGATCAAGGTGATGTTGTCTTAAAGCATATTGCCAAGACGATGCAGCAAAAATTTCGTAAAGATGATCTTTGCTGCCGTTATGGCGGTGAAGAATTTATCATTATTATACCGAACAGCAATCTTACTGAAGTTTATGAAAGTGCAGAAAGGTTCAGAAAAGAGATTGCATGTAAAGAAATTCACAACATAGGTTTCATCAGCATTTCGATTGGTATTGCTTCTTGGCCAGACAGTTCTAAAAATATTCTAGACGTTTTGAAAACTGCCGATAACAATCTTTATC
This sequence comes from Acinetobacter sp. USHLN143, assembly GCF_037145695.1. Classification (GTDB taxonomy): domain Bacteria; phylum Pseudomonadota; class Gammaproteobacteria; order Pseudomonadales; family Moraxellaceae; genus Acinetobacter; species Acinetobacter fasciculus. The sequence continues at coordinate 54,419 of NZ_JBBCWZ010000014.1, read as the reverse complement.
GGGCGAAAGACGATGGACGCAACTGTGTGCGTTACTAATTTGATTTTTCAGATTTATAGTTAAATAAATGGTGCGCTCAGCGGGCACTTTCCGAAATTTGCGGTTTCCTTATTATTCCCTAGTTTTCCTTATTTTTTCTTTAATTTTATAGGTTTAAGTGTGGCTCATTAATTCAATAGTTTAATGTTTCCTTATTATTCCCTATTATTCATTCTATATTGATTACGCCAAATTTACGCCACGACATTTTGAGAGAGAATTTATGGCCACCTTTAGACAAAGGGGTGATGCTTGGCGAGTTGAGATTAGTGTGAATGGTACTCGGGAAAGTGCGACATTCGATACTAAGACTCAGGCTCGCGCATGGGCATCAAAACGTGAAACTGAATTAAGAGAGTTATCACGCGGAAAGCTTCCTGATTATACATTAAATTGTGCAATTGATAGATACATAGAGGAAGTGTGTCCAAAGCACAAAGGTTGTGATGCTGAGATTAAAAGATTTCGGGCATTCCAAAGAAACTTTCCAAAGATTGCAAAAAAGCATATTGCCAAAATTACCACCGATGATTTTGTGGTGTGGCGAGATACCAGACTAAAAACAGTCAAGCCGGCTTCGGTACGACGTGAGGGAAATATCCTGTCTGCCCTATTCACTGTTGCACGCACTGAATGGAAGTGGGTCTATGATTCACCCATGAGTGATTTAAAGATGCCACCACCACCAGCACATCGCGACAGACGTATATCAGAAGATGAGATTTACAGGCTTTGTCTGGCTGCTGAATTCGATGATCAGGCACCTGAGAATTTCACACAGCAAATTATGATTGCTTTCCTGTTGGCGATTGAAACTGCAATGCGTGCTGGTGAGATCCGCGGCCTGACTTGGGACCGGGTTTATTTAAAGAATAGATATGTGACTTTGAATGAAACCAAGAATGGAACAAAACGACATGTACCCCTGTCCAAGCGTGCTGTTGAATTGCTTGAGCTTATGAAAGGTGTTGGCAGTCATCAGGTTTTTACGGTGAAAGATTCTAGCTTTGATACACTTTGGAGAAAGCTGCGAGATAAGTGTGAAATTGAAGATCTACATTTTCATGATTCAAGACATGAAGCATGCACAAGGCTTGCTCAGAAATTGGAAGTATTGGATTTGGCGCGGATGATCGGTCATAAGGATTTAAGAAGCCTGATGATTTATTACAATGCAACTGCATCAGAGATTGCAAATAGGTTGGATTAAAATGAAAACATGGACCTACTTTTATATAGAACACACGATAAGGAATGGAGAGATTTTTAGGAAGGAATCTGGGTGGGGATTGAGGAATTATTTATTAAAGTAAAAAACAAAGCCCTCATTAGAGGGCATTTATCTATTTTAAGAATAAAGTACTTTCTGCAGCTCGGCGATTTACTAGACCTTGCATACGCTTTCCACCAGCATTGACCCAAACATTAAATTGATTGGCAGCAGCCTTATAATTACCTTCATTCAATCGTTTGACTAAGGTGGAATTTTTGAATGCAGTTGATCCAATGTTGTAGGCTAGTGAAACTAGGGCATCAAACTGATTCTGATTGAGTGGAACTTTGACCGTATTATTTACAGTCTGCTCAAATGATTTCAGATCGTTCTGCATATAAGCTTTGGCTTGATCCAGTGTGCAGGTATCCCCTTTTTTGACACGAATACCATTTGGGTATTTTGTGGTGCCATAACCAATGGTCCATACACCCACGCCATCATCATAGGCTTTCAGTCGCAGACCTTCAAAATTGCAGATCAAATCGACTCCACTTGGACTCACATGCATTTCATCTATGGCGATACCCAGCACGTCGTTCAAGTCATCATAGGCAGTTGCAATTAACTTATCTGCAGCATCAACCTGCTTTTGGGTGAGTTTGCCACCACTGATCTTTCGTAAGAAATCAAAAATGTGTTTCATTATGGACCACCCTTAACTTTAGGCTGTGCAATCTTACGGCCAATGTACGCCAATGCAGGCAATACAACTGAAAGCAAAATAGCATGGTATTCAGTCGGAATGAGTTGTGTGTTGATGCCCTCTTGAATTAAAACAGGAAGAACACCCAATAAAAAAGCTCCGATAATTGGGAGCTTTACAGATAAATATTTCCAGACGTTTTCGGGGATGAATTTCATTTTTCCTCTCTCATATTTCGCTCATATAGTTTGTTGCGGATTTCTTCAACCGTTCTTAAGAGTTGGTCTGATTGTTTTTCAAGAACTTGGATGGATTGGGTGTTGGTCATGGTTTGAGTGTTTACCGTGTCTGTCTTGGATGTTTGAGTATTCCATGCGACTACAAATAGACCAGCCAAGAAAATACCACCAAAGCGCACAAGACTTGTGGTGTTATCAATCTTGGTTTTGCTTTCATGTAGCACCCTGATCTGCATATCCATTTCTTTAAACTTCGGATCAATCTCATTTCGGACTTGCTTGATCTCGCTTTTGAAGTTCGACTTGGCTCGATCTAAGTCATCTTGCAGATTGTCCCGAGTCTGAGTTAAGTCATTCCGGGTCTGCTGATGCTCTTTATTGAGCTGCTCTAATTGCATGTTCATACGGTCAAGTTTTTGGGGCATTTCAGCTAACTTATCCATGCTTTTAGATATGTCATTGATCTTGTCTGAGATGGCAAGAAGCTGCCCTGCTGTTGCTACTGGTGGATCAGATGAATAGTCATTTGACATTGCGCCCCCCTAAATTTTGGTAATAAAAAAGCACCCGAAGGTGCTATAGCTGGACTGCTTCAACCTGCTCTTTTGTTTCAGCTTCAAAGATTAGTTGTCTTGCAATGCGCCCTCTTTCGTGAACGTTTGCAATGTGGGCTTGCAATGCTGCATAGAGTTGCTGTAACTGTGATGCGCTTAACTCAACCGTTGTATTGTCTGCCAGTGTCCACACTTGATCTACACCTGCAACCGCTGCGCCCATGATACGGCCTTGAGAAACCTGATCTGAATCATAAATACCGCCCTCAAACTCAAAACCACCAAACTCAAGTCGATCGCGCTCAGATTTAATCTCAGTCCATCTCTGGGCTTTGATTTCATCTAGGGTGCGCGGATCAATCCAATCCTTTAGATCGTAATTAAATATGTGGTATGGGGATGGCTGAGTGGGCATTGCTACCCAGCCATCCTGATAATACATATTTGGCTCAGGAGGGTCTTTAACCGCAAGACACCCTTCAGGAGTATTCATCTCTACAACATCGTCAGGGGCGCTTATTGACTTAATAAATCGCCCCGTAGCTTTTTCCACTATCGCTGTCACTTCTTAATCTCCATTACTGCTAATGATGCTGAAACTACAGAAGGCCAATACTCAGCAGGTGTAGCCGGCCTACTCATATATACTCCGGCTGGACTGTTCCTTGTTGTTCCTATGCCGATGCGCAAGGTATATGTTGTATTCCCTGTGCCTGCATCATCCAAGTGGATAGGCATATTCACAAATCCATTAAACTGAGCAATTGTATCCCCAAGCAAGACTGTGTTGGCGGGTACGCGCATTCTCCGGATAATGCTTCCGTTTTTCAGCAAAATAAGCCCTACATATAGCGTTTGGTTTGAATTTGCCAAGGCGGTTTGATTGCTTGACCATACCGCTGCCTGTAGATTCTTAAACTCTACGTTACCTTCGATGCGGCACTTACCTCCAGACCTGTTCAGTGTGATGCTTATAAGATCGCCAAAGGCATTCGAGGTATCATCCAGAGTTGCAGTGCCTCCTGCGTAGGTGCCGGGATATCGCATGGTCATACTTGAAGGCCATGTATTTGGTGTATCGTTGTACGAAGCAATTGGCACCGTAACAGCATTATCCTTAATCTTTAGTGTATCGACCTGAAGATCGCCAATCTTCGCAGTAGTCACCGCCAAATCATCAATCTTTGCAGTCTTAACCGCCAAATCTTCAATATGCGAAGTTTTGACAGACTGATAATCCATCATTGCTGATTTCAAGTAAGCGGACACCGGAAACACTGTACCTGTCACCGGATCAGTGAATGGCGTATTGCGGAAAATGAATGGGTAATAACCTGTGCTACCCCCTGAACCAATCGCAAATGAATCAAAGTTCAGAATGAAATTAGATTCTTTACCATCGTTAGCCCCGCCCCAACCTGCGACCTTTCCATTTACGTCGAGTTTGATGTACTTCTGGGCATACAATCCATTGACTGATTGGCTGACCTCCTGAATAGACGCTGTATTTTGACCTACGGTTGTTTGAATGGTGCCAACTTGTGTTGCTGTGGCCCCCTGCTGTGTAGTCAAAGTATTGACTTGGTTTTGCACTGTCGCGATGTTTTGCGTCGCAGTATTAACCTTGCCAAGTGCGTCATTGGCTGTAGTTTGAGCTGTAGCGGTGGCTGATTGAACTGTGTCAATTCTCTGCCCTAATGCTGAATTAGCATCAGCACGGGCAATCACTTCAGCCTGAATGAGCGCTGTGTTATCTCCAATCTGAGCAACTGTAGTGTCAATACGCTGACTCAAAGCCATGTCATTTTCAATCATTGCTGATTGCAAAGTCCATGTGCCTGCAAAGCCTTCAGTTGAGCCAATCAGGTCTTCAGTTGAGCCAATTAACTTTGGATTGACCTGTGCGTATACACCATCAATTTTGGTTGTATTGGCACTGATTTTTCCCTCATGCTCAGCCACTTTTGCATCGGTTTGAGACAATGCGCCAGTACTGGCCTTATTTCCCAGCTCCAGAGTAATCGCATCAAGTCGTGTTGCGTTGGCACCTGATTGAGTTGCAGCAACATTCGCAGTAGATAAAGCAGTTGCAGCGGTTTGATTTGCTGTGTCTGCTGTATCGGCTGCCTGATTTGCAATTGCACTGGCCTGACTGGCTAGACTTGCTGCTGATCCAGCCTGAGTCGTTGCGGTTTCAGCCTTGGTTAATGCGGTAGCTGCATTGGTTTTTGCAGTATTTGCATTTCCTTCTGCTGTAGTTACACGGCTATCCAGCGCCTGAACCGCTTGTGTATTTGCAGATGTCGCGGTTACCGCTGTGTTTACCTGTTGCTGAACATTTGCAAGTGCTTGATCATTGCTGCTCTTGTAGTTATTCAAAGCGTTCAGGTTAGCAGTATCACCAGTCTGACGATCTTCAATCTCCTGAGTTAGACCATCATTCAAGTCCTGTACTGCTGAAATCCGTTGCTGGGTCTCCTGATTTAAGGCTGTATTCAGCTGGTCTGCCTGAGTCTGTACTGCTGTGATATTGTCAATCAAATTACCGATATCACCATCTAGCCCTGCAATCGTATCAATCTTATCAATCTTGGTTTGCAGATCTTGATGTAGTTGACTTTCGGTGATCTTATTGGAAAGCAAATCCAGAACAGCAGAAGCATCCGCAGACGTTGTAGCACTAACACGTGCAGACCATGGCCCAATATTCCCGATCCGGTCAATCAGGCGACCACGAAACCAACGGGTCAGATTTGGCTGCATGCCTTGAAGTTCATGTGTGTCTGTCGGGTAGGCAAATAAACCAAGCTGTGCAGCATTAGCGCCATTTGCTGTGCTTGAGATTTCAATTTCTGTGTAAGCAGTATCAAGTGCGCCAACCGCAGGAAAATTCCAGTTTAGGCGATACCCAAATAGAATTCCTGTTGCGGATATATTTGCTAAAGCTGGCGGTAAGCCCTGCTTGCCTGATAATGCTGTCAACATGGAATAAGTTGGCAATGATGCAACATCAAAGGCTGAAATTGCAGTCACACGCGCTTCATAATTGCCCGCATAAATGCCCTGAACCTCAATTGAATTGCTACCCGTGATTGGTAATTTAATCCACGAACCATCATCTTTACGCCATTCCACCTGGTACTTGGTTGCACCTTGCGCTTGATCCCAAGTAATCACCATGGTTTCAACAGACAAGCCTTGCTGAACCATGGTTTCAGATGAAATCAAAACATTGGTTACTGGCGCTTGAACAGTCGGATTGATGATAGAAATTGGACGCTCATCAATGAAAGCACCAAAGTCAATCGCATCATATTTTGCTGATTCATATTGTAAGCCAGTGATTGAAAACTGATGTTTGTCATCCTGAGTGATACTCATGACACGGAACTTCATAGTCTTTAAATCTTGCGCGTCAACGACCCACACATTTTCAGCAGCAACAGAGTCAAACGCCACTGTGACTGTGACATTGCGCCCAATTTTTGATGACACAATACGCGCTTGCGCCTTACCGTTTTCACCATTTACAACAAGTCGATCACCCGCACGACACACAACATCATCACGATCCAGGGTAATGACTTTGCGATCAGTGCTGACAGCAGAAATACGACCGCCATTGGCGCGGCCAGCAAAAAGCTCGTCTGCGATTTCAATCACACGGCCCGGCTGTGGAATATAACCATCCAAACCAACTTTAAAAGAAACAGTGCGAGTCTCAAGCTGTTCAGATTTTAAAGCCCACAATCCAGCACGCTGTGCCTGCCCTTCTGATGTGCAGCCCCAAGCATCAATTTCAGCAATACGTACACCGAGCTTTGCAATAGCTGCTTCATCACGCACATAGACATACTCTGTCTTATAGTGATTTGCAGGGTTATCCCAAGCCACTTTTGCAACAGTGTGTCGATCGCGCGCACGAGTGCCTGAATATTCAAACAGACCATCAATCACATTGGCGCGTGTGTAAGTAAAGTAAGTGTCTTGCGGAATATCAGCATCACACACAATGGAATTGCCATCCCAGTATGAAATCGCACGGAATACACCTGCCAGTTTGCTGAGAATTACATAAGCATCTTCGGTGGATTGCAGATAAACGTTGCAGGTAAAACGTGGCTCTTTTCCGCCTTTGCCATCATCAACCATCTGGTCGCAATACTGTGCAAGGCGATATAAAGACCATTTATCCAACATTGCGGAAGTTAATCGGTCGCCCAGTGCATAGCGTTTAGCGGTGCAGATATCGTAATAGATCCACGCAGGGTTATTGGTATAAGCGCGTTTAAATGTACCATCCCACATGCCTGTATAGGTACGTGCCACTGGATCGTAGTTTGATGGAACCTGAAGCTTAATGCCTTTTAAGTCGACTGCGACTTTTGCCACATTGGAAAAGGTTTCCGCGTCATATTGCAGGCCAAGTAAAGCCGTATTTGGATAACTCAGCTTTAGATCGATGACTTCAGTCAGCGCATCTACATACATCTTGTCGCTGATATATTCTGATGTTGAGTTTGGTGTTAATCGACGTACACGGACAGTCCAACCTGTATCTGCCTTTGGTAAATCAATGCGATGTGAGCGCTCATAGTTTGCCGAGGTTTTATCAGCGATTTGAGTGTTTAGGACTTCAGTCCATGTGCCACCATCAGTTTGTAAATCGATCGCATACTGAATGACGATGCCTTTTACATCCCCATTTTCAGCATTCTGCTCGCGTAGCGGTCCCCATTTAAAACGTAAACGGATTGCATCAAGATCAGTATTGGTCAGTGAGCGAACCCACGGCATTTCCGATTTAAGCTCGACATTGATTGCAGTTTCAGAGGAGATATCTGGAAAGCCTTCGATGTGAGTCTGGTCGTTCGTACCATGACGAAAATCAGCCTGAACATCTTCAAAGTTCCAGCCACCAGTCGGATTCTGTAGTGGCGTTTCCTCAAGAAATACCGATTGCAGGCCATTTGCTAGACCCTCAACTTCACCTTCAGATAAGCCATATAGAATTTTAATATAGGTCTTGGATTGGGCTGAATCTGGCGCAATCACTGCTTTTCTTGCTTTGCCTTGCCCTGCTTTTGCGCCTTTAATTACTGCATTCATACTTATCCTCAGACAATAAAAAAGGCGCTCTATGCGCCTGTATATTCCTATTATTTACATTAAATCTTCTGGATATTGTCCAGCACTTGCGATGAAGCCACCGACTTCACGCTGACCGTATAGCACTGGTACTGGATTGCCTTGCGCTACCGTGGTGACTGCACCACCAAAGCCTTTATTGGCCTTGTTGCCGTCCTGATTCTGATCTTGATTATCAATCTTAGGCATGAGCATCATGGCAATACCGCCAACCATCATGCCAACACCAGCACCAATTAATGCTGCACCCGCCGCTCCACCAACACCGGTCCAGCCCGTTGTGACCCCAACAACAATACCAACCACTACTAGCACAGCACCGAGAATTGTCTGAACTGCGCCACCTGCACCTTTCACTTTAGGTACAACCTTGATGACTTTTGCACTGGTGCTCATATCGAGTTCGGTTTCAGAAATGTTCTGCTTATCCTGAAAAACAGCAAACTCTAAGCCTTGCTCATGCGCATGCAGCATGAAATGCTCAAAGCCCGGCACCTGCACGCATAAAGCACGCATGGCCTCGCGAGTATTCTCTACATCAAGACGAAATTCTTTGCCGAATTTTTTTGCTAGAACTCCATAAAGTCTAATTTTTTTTAGCATATCGAACCACCTTCACGACTCGTTCCTGCCATTGTGGACCAAAGATTTCACGAATTGATTTTGCGTCATACATATGGTGGAGAATCAATGTTGACCCAATGCAAGGGTCTGTCTTTTCGGACTTCAGCATGCCGTTATCGCCCAACCAGATCAAAGCATGATTCACATGTTCGGTGCGCCCCATTCGGCACAACATAACGTCACCGTACTGCGGTTTATCGACTTCAATAAAGCCGGCTTTTCCAAAATTATCCAAATACAACGCAGGATGCTTTTTATCCAACCACCACTTGTCGTGACGCTCAAAATCAATCAGCTTGATACCAAGTTCACGCTCATAAAAATCACGGACGAGCGAATAACAATCCTGCCACCCATGATGAAAATTTCGGCCGACAAGTGGAGCTCGATAACCACATGGCTCATACACTTGAAATTCAATGTCGGGATAAGCGCAAATCACCCATGGCTTTTCATGCAATTCGATCTGAATTAAATCAATCTCAGATGCACGTGCTGATGCGTTTGGGTGTGAATGCACATAGGCTTGAATTTCGCCCATATCTTCAGCTTTGGCTAAATCCTCGTGATGAATTTCAAACTGATTTTTATTGTCTGAAATATTGCGACACGGAGTGTATTCTTTATTAACAATCACACCACATGCTTCAAGAGGGAATGCTTCCGAAGCATGGGCCTGTATAGCTTTTTTAAGTTTTGCGGTTAGTTTCATACATCACCTAAAATAATGAACTAGCAGGGAAAGCACCAATGCGTAGGACGTTACCCTTGCCAAATCGACACTCACAACCGTTCGTTCTTTTTGAGCATTTGTCGAGCGCAGGATTGTCAGTAGGTTCATCTCTGTCCGTAAACATTGCTGCGCCTGTATAGCCACATTGTTCGCTACGATATTCCCATGCGCAATAACTAGAAATCTGCCGAACTGGTATTTTCAGACCTTCAAAATCAATTGGGTTTGAGAGTTCAAAAGTAACAGCTTGAGCATTTTCAGACGTCTTTTGCTCGATATACCAAAGTTGCTCTTTTGCTTCGTTTGATGCTGTCGGATTACCAGTGCTAAAGTTTTCAGCATCAAGGTACTTGGCAAGCGTGGTAATAACTTTGAGTTTTGCGCCTGCTAAGTCACCAAACTGCAAGCAGTAAGCCGATACAGCGCCTTGAATGCCGCCGATATTGTTCGCCATGCTTAAAGTGGGCGCTGAAGCTTTGCCATCGGATCGCATTTCTAAGCCCGATACTTCTAAAGCCATTGGCTCGAAAGTCTGACCCTGCCAGATGATATTTCGATGCCATGTCTTTTCATCGCTCAAATCATAGACTTTACCAATGAAGCCTATATCCGAACCGATTAATTCACTTGAGCCGATGGACGTATAAATACGCTCCCAATCTTCATAAGAAATATGCCCATGAAAGCGCAGAATACCCGCGCCCAAAGCGCGAGCATCCAATTCAAATAGCGTGATCAGTCCATCAACGTAGAGTTTTTGAAAGTCACTGTTCAGGGTCATGATAAGACTCCATCACCGTAGCAACCGCTTCAGCTAAACCTGTAGGTTGAAATTCTGGTGGTGCCATTGATTCTGGCTCTTCAATTTCAGGCTGCGGAAGCTCTTGTAGACGCAAGTCAATCCAGCGGTTTTCAGGAATATCTAAAGGCGTTTCGATGTCAGCCACAATACGCCCTTTTTTATTGAGCATATAGTCATACGTCTTAACACTAATGTCGCCATTTTCAAGTTGCTCATATACAACAGCGACAAGCAGGTTGCCGTTTGCGTCCTTAGGTGTTTCAACATACCAACCTTCTTGCGCAAAACCTGTTGATCCTTTAATTAAATAATCACCCACACCAAGTTTTTCAAAAATAATTTCTTGCTGTTGAGCTTCATCGTTAAGTTCGACTTTATCTGCAAAAAGCTTAACGATAGGTGATGCGGCTTTGATAAAGCCGTTACTATCAGTTGTTGTGTTACGGTTTGTTAAGGTGCTGCATACTGGGTTCCAAGTCCCATTTTGTTTTGTCCTGAATCTCAGAGCTTTGTCGTCACCAACTACTGATGTGCCGATTTGCACTGCAACTGTATGATCAAGTTGCATATGTAAATATGCACCGTAAAACAACCATGAATTTTCTGCTGAGTTGTAAATGCCGTTTTTAGTTACATTGTTTGCATCGCTACCCCTGCCATCAGGTGATGCGCTACCGCCTAACCCAAAAGCACCAACCTCCATCACATTGCCCGCTTGAGTGCCTGTATTTTTAAAAGCAGCTGTACCCAATTTATTTAAATTTACACCATCGCCAAGATAGTTATAAATTTCATCATCATTCGCCTGTAGTTTTGCTGAACCTGAACGGAACGTGTCACCACCGGCACCGGTAGGTGCTGTGCCCTGATTAATTGTTTGTTTAGCCATAATTTACGCCCACAAAAAAGCCCTCGATTGAGGGCATAAAGTTGATTGAATTTAAGGTTTGAAATCTTGGGTAAATGTGGTGGAGATTGACCACATACCACCGCCCAAACTGATCGGCATATAATCCCCTGCTACGACACGAACCTCGCCATCCAAAGGTGAATCCCAAAGGAAGGAATCAGCACCCTTATGTGCATCAAAAAAGGCCTTGATCTCTTGTATCAAAGCCTTCTTGCCTGTTCTCTTGTACGCCCATGTGCCTGACCGATTGTTAATTCCAACACTCGTTCGCTGTGTATATCCATCCCCAAAACTGGACTGAAGAACTTTAAAGCTCGATGTTTGAGAGTTTCCATCCAGGTCATTGCACCAAGTAAATTTTTGATTGCTCATCGTGCTAATAAGCCTCCTTGTCGTTGCTCTTGACGAATCACTGTACGAACCGCATTACCAATCATTTGGCCGAGTTGCTTCTGATCCGACTGGTTAGATTGTGTTGTTACGCCTGAGTCAGTAACATGCACATTAATTTCTACGTTGCCACCACCATTCTTCTGATTAGCAATCATGCCTTTCAAATCAGCATTCGTCCGACTATCAACAACACGTTCACCCTTATCCAAAAGCCATGTACCTTCTTTTGGAATATTGTCAATACCGTCGTGGGCCATGCCTGCGATGGTTTGACCGGCGATTAGACCGACATTGGCGTAACCCATTGCTAGCATTGCTTTTGATGCCGCAATTTTGGCACCAAAGAAAGGAATTGTTGCATCAGCGGCTACTTGTGTGGCGGCTAAATGTGTGCTTACTAGAGCGGAGCCAATGGCAAACATTTGCTGCATTAAGAACATGGCCTTATAAGCACCTGATTGCTCTCCCGCACTGTCCTTAACCGCCTGAGTCATCTGCGACCAAGTATTTTGCGCTTGGCCTAAAAGATTACCCCATAAACTCAACTGACTTTCGTACTGAGTTTTTGCTAGATCTTGCTCCTGTTTGCTGTACGCCTCAGATAGTGCAGCCTTATTTTGCAGATAAACTTCATAAGCCTGTTCGAGCTGTTGATACTTTTCAGTATCGGTAGTGTATTCATCATTCTGAATACCCTCCCGTGCAGAATAAAGGTTGTCTGCAAGTTGAGAATAACCATCTTGCTGCTCATTACCCAGCTGCCATCTTTGATACTCCTCTGGTTTCATGGATGCTCGGGCGCTGGCTTCCACCCCCATCTGAACCATGGCACCCAAAGGCCCATTCATCATGGCAAAGGCATTTTGACGCGCTAAAATAATCTGCTGATTAGCTTCATTCTCAGCTTTTACACGATCGTCCTGAGCCTTAATCCAATTAGCCACATCCTCCTCATAAGCCTTCTGTTGAAGTCCTAAAAGACGGTCACGCTCTGTTGGATCAGTAGCAAAAGCTTTTTCGATCTCCTTGATTCTTTCCTGATTCTCAAATTCAAGAGCCTGCCATTCATTGTGATAGCTGATTTGAATAGCTTTCTTGGTTTCAGCCAGCTCCTTTTCACGTTTTTCGCGCTCAATAGCAAATTGCTCTTGCTCCTTCAACCAGTCATCAAAAGAATAATCCTCTGTGAATGAAACACCACTGGAGCCACCCATATAACCCATTACTTTGCCAGAGTATTCGCGCGTTTCTTTAGGTAGCGGTCTGTCAGCAAAGTACCCTTTCTGACCATTCTTCATGCCTGAGCCATATTTTAAATAGTTCTGCATGTTGCCTTCACCCCAGTTGTAGGCGCGTAAAGCATTCTCAAGGTTGCCTTCAAACATTTTGAGTAATTTATCAAGGTACTCGGCTGCACCTTTTGCACTAGAATTAACGCTATTAACATCAACATTAAATCGCTCAGCAGTTTTTGGCATGAACTGAAATGCACCTCTTGCACCAGCACTACTTCTAGCAGTATTGCTATTTGGTGATTCAGTCATATTTACAGCAGACAATAAGCCTTTTGGTAGTCCTTTGGCGGATTCTAGTGCAGCATAATTCGCTTTAGCTGCGTTAGATGCAACCAAAGCATTCACCTTCATAGCATTGCCCTGAGCCTCGACAAGCTTCTTGTTTCTCTCCTCGATTTTTGCGCGCTCTTCGAGGGTTTTATTCAAGCCTTGATCTGCCTTCCAGCGATCAAGCACAGAATTCAGCACCTTCGCATTTAGTCTTTCACTCGTACCAGCTATATTTGAAGCCTTTCGCGCCTCATACATCATTTCAGCAAGTTTTGGATCAATATTTCTCTTTACGAGTTCGTTTAAGTAGTTGCTCTTCGATGCCCCCTCGGTATTAAGGTTGAGAAGTTTTTGAATTTCTGCGCTTAGACCAGCAACCTCGCCAGCAGTCTGTTTGGCCTGATCACCAACCCCCTTAACTGCTGGAGCCATCTGATCCACAAAAGACTTTTGGTTTTTAAATTCATTACCAGCATCTTTTACAGACCCACCCAAAGTATTGAATCGATCCTTAGAAGTCTGGCTAATAAAGTTCAAGGCATTAATTTTTCCTGAGAATCGATCAATATCACCGGTTTTTTTGTATTCAGCAATTAAAGCATTAACCTGCTTTGATTGCTCAGATGTCATATCATTGTGACGACTGAATGAATAAGTAGCAGTGATTAATTTAGAATTAATTTCATCGTATTCCTTTGCTAGATCCTGAAGAGTATTCTTTTCAGAGACAAGCTGCGCACGACGTTTAACCCCATCAAGCTCTTTGTATTTCTTGATTGCATCATCAACCGACTCATTATTTTCTCTTAATGATTTAGTGGACTCATCAGCGCCATCTCTCATCATCAAATAGCCTGCCGCCACAGAAGCTACAGTAAGGCCAAGCCCCACCCAACCACCTGTTAGTCCCAGTAAAAGCGCCTTAGCTGATGCAAGTCGACTTGTGGCTACGGTTGCCGCACTGGTTGCAACTGTGTATGCAGCTGTAGATGCTGTGGCCTGCCTTTCTGCAACTGCAAGTTGAATAGCAACCTGAGTAGCTCTTGCCTCCAAAACAATCCTTTCTTGTAGATTTGTGTTTTGACGAATTCTGGCAATAAGTAGGTTCTGCTCAGCAGTAAGTGCACCGACCTTACTTCTCGCAGCCTGCATCTGAGTGCTCAGCAGCTGAACATTTGCTGCTTTCTCTGCCACTAAGGCCTGTTTTTGCTCTACACTTGCAGCGATCGTCTTTTGGATACTTCCAAGCATGTTGGCAGAGTAACGGCCCGCAAATATAGCACCAACCACCAAAGCTATATCACCAACCGTATCTAGGTTATCCCCTAGAGTTTCCAGTGACTCACTAGCCCCATCCACACCGGCTTTAATCGCATCACCAATTCCTGATTGCGATACTTTTAGGAATAATCCATCAATCGTATCCTCAAGGTTTGCAATAGACCCATCTAGGGTTTTCATGCGGTTTTCCATTGCGCCAGAAAAATCTACATTACCCAGATTAAGAAGATATTTTTCAATCTCTTTGGCATTATTTCTAATGGTGGTGGTTTGGCCTTTAAATGTCAGCGACACTTTGCCATTTTCTTGACTAGCCTTGATTCCAAATTCTTTTAATCGCTCAAACTCACCAGTGGTAGCATCAGCAACAGCCTCAATCATTTGATCGAGATCTTTACCCATTGCAGCGGCAGTATTACCATAAGATGTTAGTGCGGCTTCAGATGGCTTTAACCCCAAGTTTGTAAGCTTAATAAAGGCACCTACAGACTGCTCCAAGCCATAAGGAGTTTCTTTTGCAAACTTCTGCAAAGAATCAAATGCTGCTGCCGCGCCTTCTGCTGACCCGGTTGCTGTTATTAACCCTGCATTCAGCTTATCAAAAGTGCGTTGAGTATTGATCAGTCGATCAAGAGAGACATAGGATGCAGCAACCCCAGCCAATGAAAGCCCAATATTTTTTGCAGACATTGAGATGCCTTTATCAGCCTCCTCGAAATCGCGCGCCATATTGCTTGCTGAAGTCTTGGTCTGTCTTTCGGCATTCTTCATTGGCTCAACAAATTGACCGATACGGGCCACAAGGTTTAATGTCAAAACACCCAGGTTATTAGCCATAAGGCACCTCAATAAAAAAAGGCGCCTTAAGCGCCTTATGATTTAAAAAAATTCATGCCAATAATTGCATCTGATTGTTAGAGCTTATTTTGGATATTAATTTGGAAACACCTACTGGAATTGATGAAAAACACTCAGTCTTAGAGCCGCCAAAATCAACCTTTGGTGAATATCTGTAATTTTTCAATAGTCTATGTATTTGTGTTTCTAAATCCCATACAAGCCCAGCAGTACCCTCAATCAGGTATAAAATTTTATATTTATAGGGCATGCTCCCCCTGTTAAACCTTTCAGATATGGGTTTTCGAGTTATTCCAACCTTGTAAAATTCCTCCCCACCACCATTGCACTCGATCACATACAGCTTTGACATACCACCCTTCAGTGCACAGATATCAATGTAATCCTGCCGCTTGTATGTGTTATACGAAACCTTGCAGACTGGACACCCATGCCCAACTTGATGATCTACTGGTGTCTGCCAAAAATCACCATGATCAGGGCATTCAATGCAAACCTTTTTCATAGCACCAAGGTATTTTACTTTGTGGTACCCATATTTATGCCCATGAGCTTTAATAAAACTGGAAATAACATCATTTATAGGCTTCCTCCTTTTACCTACCCTAGATACCACTCCACAGTCAGGGCACCCACATCCATTTTTATGGCTTTTTGCGGTCTGATAAAAAGACCCGTGCTCTTTGCAAACAATCTCAACCTTCTCTCGATTGTTGATATAAAAAACTTTTGAATAGTCGTATTTCTCACCATGTACCAACTGAAATTCACTTACTATTTCATGCGTGGTTTTTCGCTTAGTTGTTGGTTTTTCTTTTTTGCTGGCTACGGTTTTGGATGTAATTTCATTGCTGCATTTTCTGCATATTCCGCCATTTAGGTGGGTATGAACAAACACATAAAAATCACCGTGCTCTTTGCAGGTAACTAAGACTTTGGTTTTTGCATTTATATAAACGGTTTTAGAGTAATCATATCTATCACCGTGGGTTGTAATAGCCTCAAGGATAAATTGCTCAGTTGTTCTTCGTTGGCTTGTTTTTTTAGATTGCATAGCAGGCGCTATGACTCTAGAATTGGATTCAGTCATCTTGTTACTCATATTAACAGGTTGATTAGACCCCGATATGTGCTTCCAACACTGTCGGGGTTGTTTGATTATTATACCAAAAAAAACTAGTTACCGTAAATTAAGTAATAAAAAACCGCCTAGTGGCGGTCATTAAGTTTGATTATTTACGAGCAATTTGCCTGCCCCAAATCTATCCACTTATTTGTAGATACAAGGGCTTGTATATCTATAACCTTGACTGTAACTTTGTGAACATTCAGCGCATTTAACTCTTGGCAAACATATTGCGCCAGCCCGTCCCTGCTTGAGCCGTCATCCAAAACCCCCACCCTAAATGTTGATGCTGAGGCCCATACAGAATCCTTTATTGTTTTGTCACCCTTAAAGTGATTTACAACTTGTTGCTTTTTATCTTCCGACAACTTTGGCTCTTGAGCACACCCAAACAGCCCAGCAACCAAAGCCAATAAAATGATTTTCTTCATATCTAATCCCTCTTTATTTAGGACAAGATACTAATTATCAGATGAAAAAGAAACCAATCCGTATTGATTTCTTATTTCCCAAAATTCTCTACCAGATAATCTTCCAGATTCTTTTCCTGTGGCTTTTCTTCATGGGTCATCAAGTCATGCAGCTTCACATTCTTAACGCCTTTCAGCATTAAAATAGACTGGTGAATCCTTGCTAACTCTTGCTCCAATCTTCTTCCAAGGTTGAGGCTTCCGTATTTTCGGATGTAGGCGGTGTACTTTTTAATTTCCCTGTATGGGAGGTCTGCGATTTCGCTGTACGTTTTGCCGAGCGCGATGCTGATCTCGATGAGGATTTCGTCGTCTTGGTTGAGTTCAGTTGCTTTCCCAATACATTAATATCCACAATTTTTGACCACAGTGCATCCACCAAAGCCTGATTAAAGTGAGTTCGGATCTCATCTTCAGTGAATGCAAGCTGGCCTTTTTCATCACAGATAACACTTGCCAAAACACCAGCTAATGCCTCTTTGTTTTCACCATAGGCCTTCATTTGGGCTACTGCTGTGCTGTAGCTAAATGGCAGAATATGCGTATCAAACTCCGCGTCTTCACCATTTACTTTAATTTGAACGGTTACATGCTCCGGCTTACCCATTAGAGCGCCAGATTTAATGTCTTTTAAAGTTAATTTTTTCATGATTCACCAGAAAGAATAAAGCCCCAACAAAGGGGCTTTGGATTAAACGGTTGCTGGAGTCAGAGTTACACCAGTTGAACGCTGTAAAGTGAACTGATAGCCCACAATAGAATCAGCTTCAAAAGTTGGTACTGCTGGAGTTAGTGCGCCTTTAAATGACCAGAATGAGCGGCCAGTAGGTAGAGTCACCTTCTTTGTAGCTACTGTTGGCGGAGCCACTGAATCACTTGCACCAATATAAAATTCAAGTTCAGTGCGATTTTCTGCCCATTGAATAAGTTTTAGGTGTGAGCTGTTTTTAGGGTCGAGTCGAATTGAAAGTGAACCATCCCCCGGATCAGATAGCCCGGGCACATAGGATTTGGATTTCTTTTCTTCAAGACAGGTTGTTTCAATTTTTGAAGTACTATCACTTCCCAGATCAATACCGGTTACACAGACAAGTTGCGTAATGTCGGTACCATCAAAAGCAAAGACGTTTGTCCCTTGCGTGCGTAATTCTGCCATTTGCGAGTGCTCCTCAATTTTAGGCATAAAAAAAGCACCCGGTTGGGTGCTATGTGGAAATTTCCGTTTAAACTAAATCAAAATCTTTACCAATCATCACTTCTTGCGAGCCAATAAAGAGCCTTGATTTTTCAATGTAACTATAAATTTTCGCAGATCTGTCTATTCGATCTAAAAACCAATTCGCATCAAAGCCGCGACCGAAAATATTAGTATCAGCAATGCGTTCAAAATGGTTTGGGTGAAAGTTGGTGATATAACAGTGCGGCTCTAAAGCCATTCTGATTGCTGCCCGAATATCCGATGCTCTTTTCTGCTCGGTGTCGTAAACCACGATTTGGAATGACACATGATCAGTATTAGCCGGACAATCCAAGTGGTTTTCAGGATTTGCTGTGACCACTGACCAAACAGCATAGGGATATCGTGTTTTGTGTGGTGCAATGTCTTCAAATACTCTTAAAGGATTGGTGCCGAGCAATTCTTTCACATCAATACTGGCATTGAGCACCGGAACTACAGGTAAAATGTTCATAATTTAGCGAGTTCCTTGTCAATTTCCTTATTGAAGTTTTCAGCAAAGCTATTGGTCACGGCTTGGATGTTGTTTTGTAAGGCTGGGCGCATGAATGGAGTTGGTGGATTATGCACACTGCCTAGCTCTACCCAACGCCAATGTCTGGTGTCACCACCACTTGTTTTAGGTGGATTAGGATTGGAGAATGACGCACCGCCACGCACACCGACACGCATGATTACCTCGTTAGGATTTCGAGTTTTACCCGCTGCAATCGCAATATTTTTCCAGATCTTTTCGCTTGTTTGCGGATCATCTAGACCTTTGGCATTAGCGCGAGCGCTATCACGTACAATCGACATGGCTTTACGCATAGAGCGCCTTGCAGCATTCTTCATCAAGCGAGGATTGCCAAGTCTTTTAAGTTTTTCCTGAACTTCATCCAAGCCTTCAATATTGAATTCTACTGACATGACCTACTCCACTAATGACAACTCCAACGTCATATAAATGCGACCGTTTTCATTGTCTGGTTTAGGTGGCGAAACGATCTGAAAGGTCTGACCATCAAATAAAACACGCATACCTGAGTCAATATCATTACGCTTGCGCAGCTTTAGCCGGGCTGTGGTTTCTGATCCGGCAGCCTTGGCATTTAAGCTGTCTTTCACAGAAAGGAAACTGATTTTACCCCAAAGCCTCTTAAATTCAGTCCAGGCTTCGGTTTCATAATTGTATTCATCATAGACCGTGGTTTTATGCTGAATCGTTACACGGTGGCATAGTTCGCCGGCACGTTGGGCCATAGATCACCTCAAATCGCTGTAGGCTTACGATATGGATAAAGCAGGCTTTGTACCGGCATCGGTAGAAAGTTGCCATTTACCGGCATTTCCTGCTCAGCATTGCGGTACTGATCCCAATATCCACACAACAATAAAATTGCCTGATGAATTGCTTTAGGGTAATCAGGCTCAAGCTCATCAGTGATGTAACTCAACACCACTGAATCCGCTGCATCTAAATAACCCTGAAGCATCATGTCATTTGAATCGTCGTCATAGCGCAAATGCTCTTTTAGGGTCTCAAGACTTACAATACTCATTCTTCACCCCATTTTTTCTGCGCTAATTTGAAGTTTTCATGGCTAAAATCACCCGAATGATCCTTTTCACAGTGCCATAATGAGCCTTTGTGCGTTACAAACTGGCCTGATTTATACTGATTTTCAGCCTTAAAAACGCCTTGATACTGGCCTTTTTGGTCTGAATTTTCGGTATTTTGTGGTGTATTTGGTGTGGATTTTCCAAAAGGATCTTCTTTTTGATCACGCTTAGACAGTGCCTCAAGAGAATAGTTCTGCTGTTGCATATAAACCGTGTCACCGCCCTCCAATGGGCCTAGGCCAAGCTTTTGGCGCGCTTCATTCGGCGTCATGATTGCCGCACCAACACCTTCTTTGAGTCGCTGCATCTGGGATACTGAATCCATGCGGATCAATGTATCTAGATCAAGAAAGGCTTCTAAGTTGGCATCTTTAAGACCAAGGCTTTCATCGAGCAAGTTTTCACGCGCTTCTATCAGACTTTGCAAGCAATCCGAATAATAGATTTCATTTAGATCTGAAACTTTTTGCCCTGCTGGAATGGTGCCAATACCTAACTTAAATTGCGGTACATGGAAAACAGCACAAATGACTTCATTCGTCATTCGCATCTGCTCAATCAACTGAGAATCTGCAGCCGAAACGGTAATGGCTTCAAACTTCATGTTGTCACCAACTACCGCTGTGCAACCAGCATTGGCGCCACTATAGTTCTCATTCCATTGCTTTTTGATCGCTGCTGCTTTTTCTGGATCAATAGGTCCGGGAGCAATCAAGATTCCACCCGGTCGACTGTTATTCTTGAAATGCTGACGCTGACTTTTTTGAATCTCCAGCCCATGCCCTGCTGCTACCGCACATGCTGTAATTGGCGATAAGCCTACAAGTGGATGATAGAAGCAGTTAATTCGGTCGTGAATAATTTCAGATGCAGGCACCACTTCATGCGAAGTCTGATTGAGTCGATCATCATTGAGTTGATAAAAAACATCACCAGCATCACTAATTAATGGCTTTGTTAAGTCAGGATTTAAAACTTTTAGCCCAACAACCTTGCCTGAAAAAATATCCCGAACCTTAAACACGTAGGTGTTTCCGCGAAGCAATAATGATGTGGTCCATTGTTCGCTGAATTGTTGCCATGTCTGGTAGTGGTTTGGCTTATTCAGGACGCTAAAACGCTCTGGAATATCTTGATCAATCCAGACGCCTTGCTGCTTCTTTTTTAGCAGAATCGGCATCTTGCCAATATCTTGCGAAATCAATGAAACGCAGCTAAAAACCGCATGATGTGCCGCCAAATCTTCCCGAGTCAGCTCATCATTCTTTTGCCAGGCACCAGAATAAGGCTCGTGCACAAATAAAGAAGTCCACCCTTGGTTTGAATGGACTCCTTGGAGGGATTTCTTTTTACCAAATAAATTTCCGAAAAAGCCCATTCTTTACATCCTATTCTTTGGTTTTATCTTCTTTTTTTGCTTTTGGTGCTGCTTTTTTCGGTTCTGTATAAACCTCTGCAACACCAATTTTGAGCAATACATTTGCCTGAAAATCAGGAATCTCTTTAATATCCCCGACATTGGAATCGTGGGTCATCTTTAAATATTTAATCTTCATAGACTGTTCCTATAGCTAAACAATTGTGATGCTTAGATATAAAAACAGCCCCGATTAAGGAGCTGTTTTGACCTAAATTAAATCAGGCGTATTGGATATATCCTGCAGCCTGAGCGCGACGCTTTTTCCAACGGATAAAACGCTCACCACGAATGGCCATCAGGTTATTTTGGTAAAGGTTGATCCAGTTAGGTGCTGCATCCGTACCAAGGTTGATTGTGGCTTCAGAACTCACAGAGAAGTCCATACTTCCATCATCCGCAAGAAGGATTTCGCTTGGCAATACAAGCGCAATCTTATCTTCTGCTGCGGCAGAAATTTCCACAGGTAGTGTCATTAGGTAGCTTTGACCTTGAAGGTTCATTCCCTCAAAGTATTTACGGCCTAATGCATCACGCATCATGCTTAATTTAGCAGCACGTGTTTCAGACATAACCCAAGTCGCACCAGAAATAGAAATACCTTGATCGGTTAAAGATTGAAGCAAAGCAAATAAATCTGCTTCGTAAGCTTCAGCTGTTTCACCCGTGCTTGGCGTTGCAGCAACTCCATTTAAAACAGATGCTGGACTATCATCCGACTCCGCTTTGTCTGGATCAAAGAACTGATCATCAATAAATTCAGCTGTTGATTTAACCAAATCATCACGGACCAAGGTGTCTGCTTTAGGGTTTGAGAAGCGCACCAACTCATCAGAAAGCAGAACAATGCCTGCGATCTTTGACTTAGATAACGTCATGCTTCCAAATGTCGGATTGGTTACAGGCTTGGTCTTTGTTTCACCAACCCAATTCACAGCAGATGCACCAGTTTGCGATGGCATCTTGATGTTAAATGGCACCTGACGCATACGCGATGCAAGGCGATCCACTACTGTTTTACCACGAAGCAATTCAATAAATTCACCGGTTAGGTTCTGGTAATCCACCAAAGCAGAGGCAAAGTTAGGATCTGTGGTTGTGCCAATCACAGCTTTTTGCTGTAAAGCGCTTTGTACTTGTTCTGGTGCATTCCAAGCCTTAAGTACGTCAATTGCAGTTACCTGACCTTTGCTATGGGCAGCAACAGCAGACGCTTTTACCATCAAGGCGAAGCCAATACCTTTTTCGAGGTTGGATGCCACTTCGATTTTTGGCGTAGCAGGATTTGGATCGCCTTGTGCCGACTTCATAGCTTCTTCAGCAGATTGTCCAGCAACAGGAGTTGCGGTTGCAGCAGCTTTAGCAGTTGCGTCCAATGTCGCCTTTAGGTTATCAAAGGTTTTTTGCAGCTGTGCAATCTCAGCATCAATATCTGCAATTCGCTTATCTTCTTCTTCATTCGGGGTGTTACCCGCATCCAATGCCTTGGTGATAATGCCTTGCTTTTCAAGGTTTTTTGCATTGATTGCATCTAGTAACTGCTGTAGATGTTTGTTCATACTAATTTCACTCCACCCTTTGTTGGGCTATTAAGTTTTACGACAACGTGTTTTTGTTCAGATGAAGCGCCATCTGGAACGTCTTGAGGTTTTTTGCCCAACGCGGCTTTGTGTTCCTCAAATGCTTTTGAAAATTCTGTTTCTGATTCACGGTTACAAGGGATAGTCACCAATGAAAGCTCATACCATTCCCATGAGTTGAACTGGATACCACCACCTTTGATCATTTCCGCCTCATCCCAATTCGGGATAAAACCAACCGATAAGCCTTTGACCAAACCGTATTTCAATGACTGATAAGCCTTATCGACTTCGCGTTTCAGGTCGCCTTCTTCCTCAATTTCAGGAATATGAATCTCGACCTCAATTCCATTCGCGGTGACTTTTGCGCTTGTCACATGACCAATGGCTGATCGTGGGTCATGGTGAAATAGCAAAGGCATAGGCAGATCGAAATCTGCGCCTTTTGGCACCATCACATCCTTGGCGCGATCTTGATTTGGTGTGCTTGCGATTCCCTTGAAGGTTCGCTTTTGCTCATCAAGGCTCTTAATTTCGACAGAGCCAAAGGTTTTATGTAGAGCAGACATAAGGCTCTCCCAATAAAAAAGCCCGCGTAATGCGAGCTTTGGAAAGTGAATAAATTAAACGAAGTAGATGTTGTATGTTGCTTGTTTTGTTTCTTCAAAATTAGAAACACCACATGCCATCGCTAGAGCAACCATGGGGTCAATCCTATTTGTGGCTTTGGATTTATCCAACTTGCGACCACCAGCCGGGTCTTTGACTACTACAGCATTCGCGGCTGCCATGTTTAGCGCAGGGTTATTGTTGTGAACGATTCGAGCGTTTAAGAGTTGCGCCTCCAATGTATCTAAGGCGGGGGACATATCTTTAAATCCTTGACCAAATGCCACAAGCGGCAATTCCAACCCTAGCTTGTCACACTCTTTTTTAAATACATCAATCCGCCATCGGTCAAACGCGATTGCATGCAGAATTTTTACATCTGAAGCAATTTCACCAATGTGCTTTGCCGCATATTCGTAATCCACAGTAGCACCAGGAGTGGTAAATAAATACCCTTGTTTCACCCATAAATCATAAGGAACCCGGTCACGTTTGGCTCGATCAACCAAACCTATCTCTGGTGTCCAGACGGTAGGATATGTGTAGTATTTCTCACCCTTTCTACCTAAAAAAACACAAGCAGTTAAGTCGGTACGCGCCGATAAATCCAGCCCCGCCCAAACTTCATCACACTCATAAATTGGTGGCAGTTCACCAAGGCATGTATCCCATGTCTGTTTGGCAATAAATGGTGAAACAGTAGAAACGCGCTGATTTAAGTTTAGGTTTCGGAAAGTGTTTTCAGCGCTTGGCATTCGACTGGCCTTTTCTGCTAATTTTTGCATATCAGGTTCCGATCTAAACTTGCCCAGCGCTGGATTAGATAACTTCCAAGATTCCTTATGCAGAATGTCGCTTTCCATTGGCGTTGTATACAGGTGACATACTGTCTTTGGATCTTCACCTTTTAGCGCGTCATCAATCCAGATACTCAACAGGTCTGCATCGGTGGCGGCTTGTGTACTAATCACCATCAGTAGCGGTGCTTCATGTGCACCCTGTGCTGTCACCACAGCATCAACAAATTCGTCTTGCGGCCCTTTTACCTGTCCCGTCTCATCAAGAATTGCCAGAATAGGTGATAGGCCGTGTGTTGTTTTGCCTTCAGCAGATAACGCCCTAAACTCTACGTTTTTTGCCAAGCCAACTAATGTTTTTGTTGATGGGATGATATGTACCAGATCTTGCAATGCTTCATTCAAGTTAATCATCTTCACGGCTAACTTAAAAACAATCGCCGCCTGATCTCTGGAGAGTGCACCACTTACAATCTGACTGTTTTGCTGCGCCTCTGGCCCTATTAAATGCGCCAACAGGATGCCTGCAATCAATGCAGTTTTACCATTCTTACGCGCAATACTTAAAATCGCTGTATGTGTGCCATGCGGATTGTCATAAACATCTAGGATGAATTTCTTCTGAAAATCCTCAAGGACAATTGGCTGTCCAACGTGTGCACCTTCTGGTGCTTTGCAGTATCTCTCGATAAAAGCAATTACCCGCTCACCGCGTGTCATATCTCACCTATAAGACGATAGGCATTAAAAAACCGCCCTGATGGCGGTCTGATTTATGCGATTAATTGTGTTTTAGCTTGGTCGAGCCAGCAAATCATCCGCTTCTTTAGTTTTGTCAGCGGTCTTTCTACCTTTGGCTGCTGCGGAATTTTTCCCTCTTTGCTTGTCTGATTCGCCAACCGTTGCCACCGCATGCACTTGGATATGTTTTGACAGTGCGATTGATCTGCGGCTAAGTGTTTCCAGTAGCGAATGCTTAGGGTTTAGGACAACTGTTCCCCGATCATTGGTTAGCGTGTCGCCTTCTTCCAAAATCTCTTGCTGGATGCGCTCAATATCTGCCTGACATCTTGCCAAGTTTGCCGCATGTTGCAGGTCAACTGTATTCCAACTATCCTTTACGCGCGCGCGCACGAGAGCATACCAAAACGGCATGTCAATATCTCGAAGCCGGACGTGTTCTGGTGGTGCAATATCTTGATCATCTACTAATTGCGTTTTGACATGTGTGCTGTCCGACCGCTTTCTTCCTGCCATGTGTTCTAGCCCTTAAAATCCCAATAGAATTAAAAAGATGGTACAGGGGCGGTCTTTAACTGAAACGTTATTTTTCAAGCAGATACCCGCCCCATGTCTTTGATTCTATTCTATTTATTCCAATGATGATCAGGATTGAGTGGAAAGCCAGACTCATCACAACCAACAACAATGTTTCGCTTTTCTTGCCTCTGGATAGTCGAGTCATGATGTAATTTGCAAACCGATTGCCAGTTGCTCTTATCCCAAAACAAAGACTGATCACCTTTATGTGGAACAATGTGATTGACTACGGTTGCAACCACAATCTTATTTTGTTCTTCACACATAACGCACAAAGGATGTGACTTTAAATACGACTCTCTAGCCTTACGCCATCTTGAGTTATATCCGCGTTCACTTGATGTTCGCTTGTCGCTTCGCCATGATGGTGTACCACTCATACTACTCACCCATCCAAACACTGTGACTTCTTAGGCTCATCATCCTCACCACCTTCCAACTGAATCAATAGCTCATTGATCTGAGCATTCTGTTCATTGTTGATCTGGATGACTTGAGTATTCTGACTAAAGACTAAGTTAGTCTGCTCTATTAATTTGTTCTGGTTCTTTAATAACTGGTTGTTCTGCTCGAGTAGCTTTAGAAGTAAGTCGTTCGATACACAACCGCATTCTTTCTTTTGATCGCTCATATTGTTTCTCTATCCATTTACGTCGTGCTTCACAGCCTTGGCATGTCATTAACCTACTCCTGATAACACCACTTCAAATCATCCGGCACAGTTAAATGCACACCCAACTGAGTCACAGCAAAGTCATGCACGTAATTCAAATACTCGGTCATCTGCTTAACGCTTAATTTGGTTGTACTGCAAAGTCTAATGACCTGCTTACCAATGGTTTCATACTCATCTGGTTCAGACTGCTTCACCTTGGCTATGGCATGACACATCTCAGCAAAATCCTGATCATCACGACGGTAGATATAGATCAGGAATTTCTTCTTGAACTCGTAATGCAACTGATCCTTGTCTGTACCGTTCTTTCTTTCGATCTGGCCTAACCACATCCAGTACAAACGATTCTGCGCTGTCGATCTATCATCCTGCTTCTGATCAATCACCACCCTTAAAGGCTTACCCTCATTAATCGCCTGAGTGTAATTGGTATGCATATAGTTAATGGCTTTGGTGATGTCAGCATGACTCTGGATAGGAAACACGGCTTTTTGCACTTCCTACTCCTAATAAAAAAGCCCATCAAATTAATGATAGGCTTTGCAGAAAAACACTACATACCACATGTTATATCTGGCTGTCAGAATATATAGATTAAAATGCTTTCAAGTTTATTTCAAGCCACGGCTTACCTGTGTAAGAACGCTTAAGGTTTCCGCTTTTTGTAAAATAAAAAACACCATTTGGCGCAACAATGTAATATGTTGGGTACTCAGTGTCAGTACGATAGTGTGTGGCGCCTGCTGGTTTATTTTTTATGATATCCACATACATCAAAACACCTCTCTATCTTCCATCACCAACATCCGCTCAACTCTCACCAACCACTGATCAAACATTGCTTCACTCTCTGCCCGATTACCTAGCTGGAACGTATCGAACCGGAAATGGCAGGAATGGCATAGCGGTACTGTGAACTCATCACTGGCTTTAATCCCTCTACCCTTGCCATGCTTGGCACTATTTGAATGAGCAGCCTGGCTGTGTGGATTACCGCACCGAATACATGGCAGCTTTCTAACTTCAGCGAGTCTTTTTGGATTCCGCATCTAACTGTTCTTCTATGCCGTGAATCTGTTTGTTTACTTTGCGAAGTTCAGCACCGCACATTTCTTTAAATGCATAGCTTGAATACAGATGGTTGTAATTCATTAAGCGACTGCGATTCTTTTCCAGAACTTCTAAATTCCGTTTTGCTTCTATGATGTCCATGGTCACCACCAATAAGAAAAAAACCCCTCAACATCTAGAATGCGAGGGGCTTTGATTGCCGTAATACGTTCGGCAAAGTCACCGAAGTGACAAGGGTCTCAAACTTCTTTCAAGCAATCCCGACACACCTTGATTTCTTCATCATCAATCGTGTAATCGATTTCAGTCGCACCATGCAGGCCGAATAAGCAGAATATGAATTGGAGCATTTGATTCTCCTTTCTAATTGTTTTCGAGAGACAAACTGTTTTGCTTCTCGTTTTTTAGAATCTGGTGCCCCGATCTTGCTTACACCAACATTTCCCAGGGCAATAAAAAACCAGCTATCCGGTATTTCCGGACAACTGGCTTAGTAGTGTGCTTTTAATGGCTCATAATTGATTGTGTTAATGGGTCGCCAATCCAAAGTAGTACTCACCTTTTGAATCTATGGGGTGGCGGCATTAATTTAAAAACCACTAGAAATTAATAAAACCGCCATAATGCAAAAAGCCCACCTTTCGATGAGCTTCTTAACACTTGGTCACTTTTGTATAGAACGACCAGTCTATAAAAATACTATCTTATATGGGGCTTATTTGTCAATTAAGCTTTTCTTAAATTTTTCCGATAAATATCAGCATAAAAATCTATCTCATCGCGCATATCTGAAAGCATAATTTCCACCATGTTTTCCAGATAAGCATAGTGCTCTCGGTAGGTACGCATCTTCATTTCCGTGATGCCAAAAAAACGCAATTTGTCTTCAGCTTTAAAATTCCCCATATCTCGAAGACTTAAGAATAACGCCATCTTTGCCACCTTAAATGCAAAGGACTTAAGATCAAATCGAATGCGCTGCACATCCTTTGCTAAAGCCTCATAGAGACTGGCAGCCAAATGATGATGCAAAACATTGTAAGCCATCGTGTTATCTCGATAGTCACCCCATACCAAGATTTCACAATATGCCTTTGTTGCCTGATCATCGATTGAAGCAATAGCACCACAACGATCTTCCCATGTAATTGGTTCCAAGCTGCCACCCCCTAGACTCGGCTCATAATTAGCAGTCTTTGCCCGTAACTGCTGCCCCAACCATTCAATGTTTGTCATTTTTTCAGCTACCATCGCATTCATCCCTATTCCCTCTTAAATCTTTTCGAAATCGAAGCCATCGCGGCTGGTGTAAATTTTTGCTATATGTCGCAGTGCTTCTTCTTCGGTATCAAACATCATTGAAAATGTTTTGAATTGGATCTTTTTCCCATTTGATAAAACCCTGTGCTTGAAAGTGTAATTATCGAAGTCTTGTCCAGTGCCCTCTCGAAATCCCATCAAGAAGTGACTTAGCTTTTCTCCTACCCACCAAATTTGATTTTCAGGAATAAATCGCAACCGATCCCGAACAAGCTCACGGCAAAATGGATGACGGACATGCTGATGATCTGCTTCAATTATCCAGTGTCGATCTGGTAGGCGCTGAAGGTATTCAATTAAATCCTTAATCAATTCCACATGAAGTTTTTCCTTAACTTCAACAATTGGCGTCCAATATGCTGTTGGTACATCAACCCAATTAAAATCAGGCACATCTATTTCTAATTTAAGTTTCATCGCTCACCCCTCAAACCCTTAACTTTTCAACTTGAATAATCAGCTTCCCGCCTTTTTCTGATGGCAGCCGCTTTAAGTCAGTCATGCCCAACCATCCACTAAATAGGCAGCCTTTCTAGCTAGAGATTTGTATGCTTTCGCATCAATAACTATCAATTTCACCCCCGGGTGATAAATGGCCATCCTTTTGATTTTGGTTTTACTTCTATCATCCATCCACCCCTTTACCTCGTGGTACACAATAGACCCATCACTCTCTGTAACTCGAAAATCTGGCAAGTATGAGCAGGTGCCTCTTTTCACTCCTTCAAACCAAAAGGTCTCAGGCTCATGCTCCCACTTTAAGATCTGACCTTTTTGCTTTAACCACTCTAAGTAATGGGCATAATTTAATTCCCACTGGCTTCTATAGAAATTTCGAACCCCACCAACCTCAGCCCATTGCTGCTTCCATGATGCCTTGCGTCTTGCTGGATACAATGTGCCGTTCTTCTCTTTGGTTTGCGCTTGCTTCAAGTTTTTGGCCGCCCAATCATCTTCCGTTAACTTGGAAAGACCTTTGGATGTATTTTCAGAGATTAGCTCTCGCACCTCTTGGGTGTGCTTCTTGCCCAAAAAACCTTTTGGGTGCCCATGCTGCTTAATAGCCTCTTTAGCCGATGTTGAATTTCTGGCTTTCTGCCTAGTAGACGCAATTCTCGACTTATCTGTTAGTCCAAGCTCCCTTGCTCTTCTACTAACATTGGTTTTTTGCCCTCTCCCTAATTCGTTTGTTAAATAATCAAGATCAAAGCTTGATGCAGGCGTATTCATATAGTAAGCAATAATCTTTTGATCATCTTGCTTGGTAAATTTCTCGCCTTTCAACCTATAGCCAAATGCCTTTAGATGCCTATGAACGACACTATGCGATGTTCCATGTGCATCCGCAGTTTTATGAACGCTCTTTAGCTCCAGATAGGTTTTCCAATAATCACCAGCTTTCTTTTTAGCTTCTGGATTTTCTGTAAGTTTTGCGACCATTTATACACCTACCTTATTCTTCTTCCCCGACTTGGTTGTTACGCCAAATCGAGGACCAATACCGGCTTTTCGTGCCTGTGCTGCGGTGATACGGAGATTAGTCATTGGCACCCCACTATCGCCTGATTGATTGAGTCACCAAATTTCAGCGAGATAAATACAACTATCAAAAACAGGAAAAAACCTAAATCATTCATGCTCAATCACCTTGGTTAGTGGCGAGATATGATTAGCAATGTCGTTGCAATGGTCAGTTTCCTCATCCGACCACTGCTTTACATTCACATCAAAAGGCTCTGTTTTTTGTTCTGAGCAGTAAGTGCAGATAAGTTGACGTTTGGTGTCCTCAATTTTGGAAATATTTTCCCAGTCATGGTCACATTCCTTTAATTCTGTTTTCTCGATTAAGTTCATGCTGCTGCTCCTTGCAATTGCGCCTTAAACTCTTTGATTTTTTCCCACTGCTGATCTGGAATTGCTGCATTCCCTAATCCATAATTTGAAACCGTAGTGATGGACACACCTAAGAATCTAGCCAACGCTGAAACCCGTCCGTTCTTCTCATCGCTTCTTAAAAATTCCCGAAGCTCGATTGTTCTTGGATTGCTCTCAAGTTCAGCGCGGGTTTTTATTCGGGTTTTCTGCATAGCTTCGGCTGAACATGCTTTGCACTTAAACGAGTTCACATCATGAATGCGGAACGATGTTTCTCCATGATGCTTACACACCCCGATAAACGATTTAAGATTTTGAGCTTGCGCCTCGATCATCCGCTTTCTGTTTTCCGATACCTCGCGTGGTTTTTTTGCAGTTAATTCACGCTTTCTCTTTTGCGAAGCCTTGCCACACGACACACATGCAGATACATCATGAGTCGCATAGATACGGAAAATCGTCTCTTTATTTTCTTTATGGCAAAACCCGATAAATTTACGATGGCCTTTTGCCAGAGCTGCATTTTTGGCCTCATGGTTTCTGATCCATATCTGGCGCTTTGGTGAAATTTCCCTTGCCACCACCTTGCTGCGGTTTACATGTGTGCCGTATTCAAAAGTCGGCAGGATTTCTTCAAGCAGTGCCAGGCGCTTTGCATTCAACGCCACACCACCAGCAGCCAGTTTGCTCATGATGTCCTTCTTAAATCCAAGCATTCTAGACATAGCCTGAATATCACCAAGCTGCGCCTTGCTTCTAAACTCAGCCAATAGCAACATTTGACGATTAATTCTTGCAGCACGATCTACTTGAACCTGAGTCTGACCCAGTGCTTTAAGTTCCGCCTTGATCGCTGCTTGTTCTTTTTTGGCTGCATCGCGTTCAAGCTTGGCAATCGCACGTTCGATCTTTCTAGCTTCCATCTCCTTTTGACGCTTGATTCGATCCGCTTCTTTCTGGCGCTTGATTACTGCTTTGGATTGACGCGCCTCCTGATTAATTCGTTCAAGCTTGGCATTGCGCTCAGCTTCAGGTTTTACAATCTGCTTTCGATCTAATGGAATGTTTCCATCCTTGAAATTGGTAAAGCCTAACGGCAGCTCAGTCACTTTGTTTTTTTCCAGCCACTCACTAATATCCCAATCACTACGGTCTTTAATTTGAGTCGACACTTTTTCTGTTTCAAAAATCACACCCCACCCCCTGCGCTTTTACCAACACGCTTAATTTTCTGCTTGGCTTCTTCCAGATACTTCTTAAGCTCATCACCTTGAAGTGGCTGACTAGACGCTGGCGCAGGCCCATGACCCCAATCACCAAGATCAACCACCATCTTTTTCTCAATAGCGACTGGTTTAACCCAGACTGCTTGCTGTTGCCCCTGTTCGGCATACTCCTTAACTACGTCCACATAGTTATCTTTAAATGCCTCATACGCTAAATAAGAGGCTCTATCAGCGTTCTTTGCCCACTGGATCTCAGCAAACATTTCATAACAGCGGTCATACGCTTCTTTTTCGGCATTTGTGATTGGATGCGTGTTATCACCCAGCCATTTCACGATATTGCCCAGCGCTGCATGTTTCCCTTTGAATGAATCCACAAAGCGCTGCTGCTCAGTACCAAAACCTGTAATCCCAAGACACCATTTGCGGAACATTGCTGGATCTGGACAAAAGCCGTTATCACGAACCATGCGAAGGCCTGTTGTAACCTGCTCTCGTGAAAGATCTTCAACACAAATTTTCATTGCATGATTGATTGCTTCAATCGGCATACCTTCAAATGTTTTTTCAAAGGAACGTGGCGCAATTGCTTTGAAAGTTGCAACCAGTTGACCTGTCTTGATTGGCTGAACCGCAGTTTGTTGATTAGTAACCATAGCTGTCATTGCCCTGCTCCTCTTTTGCGATCAACTGTTGGATTTCATCCCAGCGAGATGGTTTTGGGTTTGGTTGTCCAGGTGTGAATTGCTGCTTTGGTGCAAACAAACCTTGATAGTTGCCAGTGATTGAAGTTTTTAAAGACTCATTGCTGCCATCAAACCCCCATTTCTGGAAATCTTTGTAAATCGCATTTAGGGCATTTTTGGTCAGTTTGGTTTTTGCTGTTTGAGATCGACTAGAAACGTATTGTTCCCAGAGAGAGAAATCACAGAGAAGTGAAAATCTTTCTGAAGTTAATTTGATTACTTCGTCATAAGATAATTTACGAGCCTTGTCTTTGCGCTCAGCTTCGGCTTTTGCTTTTTCCTGTTTTACAAAGAAAGGAAAATTATAAAAGTTAGCTTCCAAAGGTTTTTTAGAGCGAAGCGACTTGTTTAATAGTTCTATAGATAGAGTTCTATAAGTTAGTTCTATTGTGTCTTTACTAGGTAAAGTGCTTATCGCTTTACTAGGTAAAGTACTGCCCTTTACTAAGGGAAGCGCTTTACTAGGTAAAGTGGTACTTTTCTTAGTGAAGTGCTCGACCAATGAAACCTCATTAATCTGGTACTCATTCCCCCTGCGGCTGTTCTCACTAACAATGGAGATCACACCTAACTTGAGAAGCTCTTTAAGACCATTACTAACAGTCTTGGTGCTTAATTTTTTAGAGCCTTCGAGTTTTCCACCTTGTAACTGTGAATAGCTCACATGGTCGGTTATCTTGTCCTTAAAGCCGTTAATACGATCCTCAAGTTCTGCATAGACATTTTTCGCTGCATCACTTAAAAAAGGCCGCACCTCATATCGGTATAACCGACTGGACATGACATAGCCTTTTTCAAACTTGTCAGCCATTTTTTTACCTTTGGAGAATTGGACAATATTGTCCTCATGTTTTTTTAGGGCTGTCATGCGGCTACTCCTTGCTCTAACCACTTCGCAATGCGAGTAATTAATTTTTGAGTAAGTTTTACCTGTGTGAATACCTTTTCACCTGACTCAAATAAGCGAGGTGCAGAGGTCACAACATGAATAAGCTTTTGATCAACAGATTTTTGATAAGCCTGAATTTTTCCGTGCTGGTCGCGATATACAACCTTGTGGTCAATTAGGTATTGGACTAACTGGTTTTGACCAACCTTGAGAACCTTTGCAGATTCGCGGATGCCAAGTACATTGGTGCAGTCAGCAATGCGGTCTAGACCTTTGGCTTTTGGTTCCAGTACTGCTACTTTTTGAGTAAGCTCAATATTAAGTTTGGCTTGAACTTCGATTGCTTGAAGTAGGTGTGCTGGATTGGTGATGTCGAAGCTATTTTTAGCCTTAAGTGCTTCTTCCATTGCAGTCATGCGGTCAAAAACTTGAGCTTGTAGCTCATAGCTATATGACATAGCCATTAAGCAAGCTTCGCGTTTTGGGAGTTTAAAACACGGGTATGTTTGACCGTTTTGATGGTGAATATAGGTATCCGAAAAATTTCGTAGACCCTTATCACCTAAAACCTTTGGAACTTTCGCCATAAAATCAGCATGACGAAGTTGCACTGGGTTGCTTTCGTTTTTAGCGCGGTATTCGTTAATAAAGTCAACAATCTCAAGTGATGACATTGTTACTTCGTTTGTGTTAAAATTTCCTTGTGTTAACATGTTCATAGTTTAAGTCTCCGATGATTTGAACACCGAAAAAGCCTGAGTTCTAACCTCAGGCTTTTTCTCGTTGTAGAGCTGATAAATACTTTGCACACTCACCTTTCATGGCTTTACGCAAAGACTGAATTTTGTGTTCAATTTCTTCCAGGATGCGATCTGTCTCATCCATTTCAGCAGGTGTCACCACACCATCTTCCAGAGCAGATAAAACCTGCTTGTTTGCTGCACCATTTCCCACATTCATACCAAGCAGTGATTCAAGAACACCTAGTTCATGATCCTTGCCTTGAGCTTGATCTACTGGAACCAATACAAAACCTAATTTGTGCGCCCATACTTTTAATGGTGCTGGGTTTTGCGTATAAGTCAGCATTGCTTCAAATGCCTTTAGGCTCGGTAAATGGTTTTCCATGTTTGGATTGGCATAGTTCAAAATCGTGTTATGAGACACACCAACAAGATCAGCTATCTCTTTTGGAGTAATGCCGTTCGACTGGTGCACCATCTTGTGCAATGCGGTTTTGGTCTCTTTCGATATATCCATGTGAACACCTTGTTTACTTTCACGTTTATTAAAAAAGCTAAGTTGCTGATAATTGGTTTAAGCGGTTAAGGCTT
This sequence comes from Acinetobacter sp. USHLN143, assembly GCF_037145695.1. Taxonomy (GTDB): domain Bacteria; phylum Pseudomonadota; class Gammaproteobacteria; order Pseudomonadales; family Moraxellaceae; genus Acinetobacter; species Acinetobacter fasciculus. The sequence goes on along the minus strand of NZ_JBBCWZ010000014.1, from coordinate 20,059 downwards.
CCAAATTTGCCTTTAGCTTGCCCTGGGTGAGAACTTCAAAAGTTGCTTGCGTACGAGGTGGGATTCCATTTTTTTCCCACTTCCATAAAGTGACTTCTGAAAAGCCTGTTTTTTGGGATAATTCGCGTTTGGTCTTGCAGCCGTAATGGCTCATAAGATCACTGGGTTTCATTGCCTTCTCTACTTAACTGTAGTTAATAAACTAAAGTTATCACACCTTAACCACAGTTTCAACTTAATGTATTAACATTAGTTAAGATTATTTAGAATGGATTTGATCATGTCCTTCCACTTGCGCCTCCAAGAAAAATTAAAAGAAAAAGGCTATAAGCCTGCGGATTTAGCTAGAGCTGCTGAAGTTTCAGGTGTGGCTGCTGGAAAGTGGATTCACGGAGATAGTCAACCAAAAGCCGGAAAGCTAAAGCTTATAGCGAGGTTTCTCGATGTTAGTGATGATTGGCTTTTGACAGGCAGAGAAGCATCTCCACGGCTGGATAACAATGTGGATCTTTCTCAGAGAATACCTTTTGAAGGTCGTCCGGTTCCGGTCATCTCGTGGGTGGCTGCTGGCGCGTTTGATCCAATTCAGACTGTTTTAAAGGATGCGGAAATCGACGAATACCTGCCGCCAATCAAGGAATGTGGAAAAAATGGCTACGGCCTAGTAGTGACTGGCATTTCAATGTCTCCAAAGTTTGAGCCTGAAGATCGCATTTATGTAAATCCAGACTTTCAGGTTAGTGACCTAAAGACTGGGGATTTAGTTATTGTTTCCTGCACTGGAGATAACGAGGCCACCTTTAAACAGCTTATTATTGAAGGCACAACCAAGTACCTGAAACCATTAAATCCAAAGTGGGATGAGCAAATTATCAAGCTGACGGAAGATTGTCGATTGGTTGGTAAAGTTGTTGGTTTGTATAGAAAAATTTAAGAAATAAAAAAGCCGCTATATGCGGCTTAGGTGTTTTATGGAAAGAATAATTAGAGCAATAAAATCTTGGTGGAATGGGAAGGATATTTATCAAAAGCCCAGTAGGAGTGATTCTGCATTCTTCCTTATGCCGCTTAATGAGAAGCACTGGACATCTAAATTGACGCATAAAGCATTAGGCTACATTCGAAAAAACCAAGCGTGGATAATTCCAACCGTCGTAACCTCTTTGGTCGCAATTATTCTAGCTAGGCCGTGGACTTGGTAATTACTTAAACCATGGCCACCATGGATAACCATAAACAGCTTTTAATTTAGGCTTATCTTTGTATTGGGTTCGAATTTCCTTTATTAACTCTTTTCGCTGATCGATATGTTTTTGCAGTCGAACCCTGCCCTTCTTTATTGTTATCTTCTTACTGGGTTTTAGGAAATGAAGTATGGCAAGACTTGAGCATAGAAACTGGACACAGATCAGGATGATTTCCCAGTAATCTATTTTTGGTTGACTTATTAGTATCTCTAAGGATGTTAAGTACAAGAATATTAGTAAAGTAGAAATTGCAATTTTCATAATTATTACCTTGCAAAAGCTCAATATGCCCATCCCTGTGATGGGTTTTATTTTGTCTATTAAAACATGGTTAATAAAAAAAGTTAACTTTTCTTTAACTAAGGTTAATTTTATTGTTGACTATTTTATTAACTACAGTTAATCTTTTCATCACAAACAAAGAAAAGCCCCAGCGTTGCAACGAACAACCTGGAGCGTGACCCACAACCAACCTGTGAGTGAGATAAGTATGACAACTAAATCCAATATTCTCAAGTCTGCATTCATTGCAGCATCAATCAGCGCGGGGATAGCAGTAGCTTACGCTTTCCAGCCTGCCAAAGTGGCTGATGATAATCCTCAAGTGGTTATCACCGCTCAAAAATATGAAGTGCTTAAACGTGCTTGCCATGAAACCTGTTTTGCTACCGTCAAGGCTGACGATTACAGCATCTATGTTGAATATGCCCTAGACGATGCATCAGTCGAGTTTCTGGACATTCTAAACGTGGTGCATTTTGACAAGACTGTTAATGCTTATGTTGATCGTTATGAGATTGAAAAGATTAATGCTGCGATTGCTGGGGGTGCTAAATGAACTCAATAGCTCAATTCTGTGGATGTGGTGCGGCAATGCGACCTATTCATCACATCGGAAACCAATCTTTATTCCTGTGCCGCGATGGTCATAGCACTAAAGTAATTGACTGCAAGGTGAATGAAGATTTCACCCGTTATTTGTACTTTTCAGACCTGCCGAGCTTTCAAGTGGATCTGGATCTTTCGATTGAAGATAACGTACTGACGTTTGGTTTATATCGCCAGATTGGTGAAAACCTGTGGGCAACGGCTGATTGTTCAATGCCTGTATTACCTCACACGATGACGCAAATGCGCAGCTCGAATGGTGATATGCGATATGCCGAGCCAGTGGATATTGATTCTTGGCTTGTGGTGAAAGATACGCCTGTGACCTTACTTGATGTTTGGAATTTTGAAGCTGAGGAAGGTCAGACATTTACGCTGAGTGATGAGCAGATTAAGGCTGTGCAGCGTTATGCAAATGAGCGCGCGGAACAACTATTTGAAGAGGTGGTTTGAGATGGAAAAATTCGAATTAGAAATTGCAGACCAAAATGTTGTTGTTGCTGCATTCCGCAAGCCAGGTGGCACCACTGAATTATTCGAGCGCATTGCCCAAGAAGCGCGTTCTCATGTTCCAGACGTAACCACTAAAAAAGGCCGCGATCAGATTGGTTCACTGGCAATGAAGGTGAGTAAATCTAAAACCTTTATTGAGAAGTGTGGCAAGGAATTGGTTGCTGAGCAAAAGGCCCAAATCAAGCTTATTGATGATGACCGCATTGCTACTGTTAAAAAGTTTGATGAACTTCGCAATGAAATTTTGGCCCCGCGTGATGCATGGGAGCAAGCTGAAAAAGACCGTGTGGCTAAGCATGAGCAATTTATTGATGTAATTCGAATGACTGCAGCTATTTGCCAAAACCCAGAAAACCCATGGGCATCAATCAATATTAAAGATTCGATAAGCGATCTTGAAAACTTAGTGATCGACTCATCCTTGGAAGAATATGAAGAGCAAGCCAAGCTTGCCAAATTTGAAACACTGGAAGTGCTACGCAGGGCATTGGTAGAGCGCGAAAAATATGAAGCTGAACAGGCTGAGTTAGAACGCTTACGTCAAGCTGAAATACTTCGCCAGCAACAAGAGCGTGAAGCTCAAATTGCCCGTGAAGCTGCTGATAAAGCCACCCGCGAAGCAGAAGAAAAAGCACGTTTTGAAGCTGAACGTGTCCAGCGTGAAAAGCTTGAAGCAGAACATCGTGAAGCTCGATTAAAAGCTGAAAAAGAAGCTGCTGAATTGCGTGCTGTACAAGCTGCTGAAAATGAGCGTAAGCGTATTGAAGCTGAACAGGCTGCCAAAGCTGAGGCTGAGCGTAAAGCTGCTGAAGAACGTGAAGCTGACCAAGCTCATAAAAAGCTAATTTGCAGTGAAGCGCTTAAAGGCCTGACTGATCTTGGTGTGAGTGTTGATCAGGGCAAAGCCATTCTGAATGCAATCAATAAAGGCTTAGTGCCTCACGTTTCGATCAAATTTTAAGGAATAAGAATATGAATGCACCGGTAAAAACAGAAAATCAGGTTGCTGAGCACGATCCTAAGTCAATCAAGGCTTATGTGTCTGATGCAAAAATCCGTCAAAAATTTGAAGAAGTGCTTGGCAAGAAAACTCAAGGCTTCCTAGCTTCGGTAATGCAGGTGGCAAACCAACCACAACTTAAAGGCGCAGTACCTGCAACCGTAATCAATGCAGCAATGATGGCAGCAACGCTTGATTTGCCAATCAACAATAATCTTGGCTTTGCTTACATTGTTCCATACAAGCGCAAATTTAAAGATGCTCAAGGCAAGTGGTCTGAGTCTTTAGAGGCTCAATTCCAGATGGGATACAAGGGCTTTATTCAGTTGGCACAGCGTTCAGGCCAGTTTGCACGTATTGCAGCAACGCCAGTATTTGAAGGTCAGCTAGTTTCAGCAAATCCCCTGCTTGGTTATGAGTTTGACTGGACTGTTCCAAATCAAGGTGAAGCAATTGGCTATGTGGCTTTCTTTAAGCTACTGAATGGCTTTACTACTGAGCTTTACATGAGCACTGCTGATGTGAAAAAGCATGCGGGCAAATACAGCCAGTCATTCAAATATGGTTCTGGTGTCTGGAAAGACAACTTTGAATCCATGGCTCTTAAGACTGTGACCAAGCTGCTGTTATCTAAACAGGCACCACTTTCAATTGAAATGCAGACAGCACAACTTGCGGATCAGGCGATTGTTCGTGATGTAGAGACCAATGATTTTGATTACATCGATCATAACGAAAGTGTTGGTGCAATCGAAACCAAGATGACTGTTCCAGATGCTGAGTTCCCTGTGCTTCTTGAGCAGATCAAAGGTGGTGCATTCGAGAAAGATTATGTGCTGAGTGAATACGCGCTGACAGATGCACAACGTCAAGCTGTGGAGGTGCTGCCATGAAGTTATTCCGCTGCTCATCCCTACATAAACTTATTGGTGATGCTCAAAGCATTGCCAGTGAGCTAAGAAATGATGAAATCAATGCGCTTATTCGCAAGAAAAAACGTACTGATGATGAAGATGCTTTGATTCAAAAGTTAAAAAACAAGTCGCTTTCCGGTACAGCGATTAGTGAAATTCGAAAAATCGCAAAAGAGGATTTAACTGATACCCGAAAATTCAAGGGGAATGTTGCTACCAGAAAGGGAAATCTTCTTGAAGAAATGGCTATTGAATTGTCAGGCAAGATGCGTTTTCGCAAGTTTGAAAAGCATGTTGGTCGAGTGAACAACCATTTGATCACTGGTGAGTGTGATGTCCTGGATAAAAGCAATCGAATGATTCTAGACACCAAGTGCTCACAAGATATTGATACACATCCATGGTTTGCAGATGAGGCTTTAGAGAAGGTCAAAGATGCAGGCTATGACATTCAAATGCAGGGCTATATGTGGCTTTACGACTGTGATGTGGCGAATGTGGATTTTTGGTTGCTGCCCACCCCGTCTGAACTTCTTAGTGGCTGGGATGATCTTGAGTATTTAATTGATTCGGTTGAGAAGATCGACATCCGTGAGCGTCTGACAACTGTAGTTATCGAGCGTGATGAATCAATCATTCAGAAGATCAAAGACAAGATTCCGCACTGTCAGGAGTATTACGCAAAGCTGATGGCTGAACGTAGTAAGGGAGTGAAAGCAGCATGAAAATTAAAGAAGGTGGCGTGATGGAAGTTAAACAATTAGAACCCATGGAAATTGTGCGCAGTGAAATGGGAACTTGGACACATCCAGTTTATTCAAAATACATGAATGAGCATCTGGAAAACGAAGAATACGTAAGTCGTGAAGAGTGGGAAAAATTTAAAAGCCACTTTGGCGTAGACACTGTGATGTTCTGGATGGAGAGCCTTGTTAATTCTGATGATTGGGAAATCATGATGGATGATTGTGATATCACCAAGTGGGACCCGATTGCACCAAACGGCTTTTTCTTAATTGATATCAATTTTAGTGAAGATGATGCCTATGCCATTTTCGCTCGAAATAAATATGAAAGCGAGGTGGCGTGATGGATATTCAGAAAGAAAGAGAATTGTTCTTAGCTCACATGAGAAGTATTGGTTCAGCGGGGTTTATGTTTGAGCTAGATGAAGATGGAAATTTTGATGACATGTCCATGTCTTACGCGTGGTCAGCATGGCAAGCAGCCAAAGCCCAAGCGGTGCCGGAAGGGTTTGTGCTGATTAATAAATCTGATCGTAATCAAGAAATGTTGGAGCTGATAGATCAGCGCGACTACATGGAAAGCCAAGCAGAAGAACTAAAAGATAAGCTGCAGGCGCTTTATGGCGTGGATTTTGGAGAGCATTCTAACTGTAATTTCCCATTCCAAAATGCAATTGACTACGATGATTCTGATCTTGTTTTGGTGCCGAAAGAGCCAACATTAGAAGCATTAAAAGCTATATCTGCTGAAATTATTAAACCTAATAATGGTCGAATATTTTTAGCTAAAGTCTATAAAGCCATGATCGAAGCACAGGAGCCAGCCAATGACTGAAATTCAGCTAACAAACATTGCTGTGGCCAACTACATCATTGATCAGCTGTATAAAGAGAAACCTTTCTGGTTGGAGTTGGATCCAGGTCAGACTGGTTCTTTATTTAACATTGCCAAAGAATCAAGCCATCTTGAATTCGATGTGGTTGAGTGGACTAAATCAATCACAGAGGGTCGAGTTAAAGCAGGAACTGGAATTTTAATTAGAATAGAAGAAGTTTTTGCAGATCGTTTTTACCACATGCTTTCCAGTTACATCGACAATAACTGGCATAAACAAAACTTACCTGAATCGGTGGTGCAGAGCTTAAAGGAGGTGTCATGAACAAATACGATTGGTCAAACGTGCCGGATGAGGTGCAGTGGATCGCGACTGATAACAATGGCGCAGTATTTGGTTATGACTCGATGCCGGAAGAAAAGGATTTTGGGAAATTCATGCACACTTCGGGTTTCCTGTATTTTCCACACAATGGCTGGATGCCAGCCTATCAAGGTAACTGGCGTGAGAGCTTAGAGAAAAGACCGGAAGGTAAAAGGTTGGAGGTGAATCAATGACAGCAATGGCAAATATGGGTAACTTTATTGTTGCCCTGCCACCTTCAGACATTTGGTTGACAGATGATCAGGCGGCAGAATTTTTAGGATATGGTGGTGTGCATTTCAAGGCATCCATTATTTGCTTAAAAGGATTTCCAAAACCAAGGTACATCACAGAAACCACAAAAGGTCGAAGATGGAATTTAAAAAAATTATCTGACTGGTTGGAAAGTAGGCCGGAAGATTTGAAAAAAGCAATAGGCAGACCCCGCAAAATATAGCGGGGTTTTTCTTGATTAAAATATGGATTACGCCAAAATTACGCCAAAGGTATTACAAGTTATTGATTTTATAGGTAGTAGTGGTGCGCTCAGCGGGACTCGAACCCACGCCACAGGCTTCGGAGACCTGTACTCTATCCAGTTGAGCTATGAGCGCATCTTTTTTGGATCGCGCACATCATAACAAAAAAAAGCATAAGGTAAAGCAACTATCTCTAACTTCATCATTTTTATGCTTAAGCTTTATACAATGTTCCAAAACAGCAACACAGAATTATATGTGAATCACTTGGCTTATTTTGCGAGATCACTCACAATATCTCAACTTTTCACCATTTGAGATATTCATGACTGATGCACTGATCTTAAGGGATTTGTCAAAGACCTATCACAATGGCTTTCAGGCATTGAAAGGAATTAACTTAAATGTACCAGAAGGTGAATTTTATGCGCTACTGGGTCCTAACGGCGCAGGAAAATCTACCACCATCGGTATTATCAGTTCATTAACAAAAAAAACATCCGGTACAGTCGAAATTTTTGGTCATAATCTGGATACCCACCCCTCTCAGGCCAAACAGTGTCTAGGTGTGGTGCCTCAGGAATTCAACTTTGCCCAGTTTGAAAAAACCTTCGATATTTTGGTGACTCAGGCAGGCTATTACGGCATTCCTAAAAAAATTGCACAGGAACGGGCGGAGCTTTATCTGACCAAACTGGGTTTATGGGAAAAGCGTTCCACTCAGGCCCGCATGTTATCCGGCGGGATGAAACGTCGCCTGATGATTGCGCGTGCCATGATGCACGAACCGAAACTGCTGATTCTGGATGAACCGACAGCTGGCGTTGATATTGAGTTGCGTCGTTCGATGTGGGAATTTTTGAACGAGATGAATGAAAAAGGCACCTCCATCATTCTGACCACGCATTATCTAGAAGAAGCGGAAATGCTGTGTCGCCGTATTGCGATTATCGATCGCGGTGTGATTAAAGAAGACACCACCATGAAAAGCTTCCTGAGTCAGCTCAATGAAGAATCGTTTATTTTTGATCTGGCCGAACCGATTGAACCTTTGCATCTGGATATCATCGGCGTGCGATTTAACCTGATCGATCCGATGACCTTAGAAATTACCATGGATAAGGCACATACCATGAATGATCTGTTCCAGTTGCTGGAATCACAGAATATTCAGGTACGCAGTATGCGCAATAAATCCAATCGTCTGGAAGAACTTTTTGTGAAAATGGTCGAGAAAAATCTGGATGGAGCTGCGCAATGAACATTAATCAACTCAGCGTAGCTTTATATACCATTATCTATAAAGAAGTGCGTCGCTTTATGCGCATCTGGCCACAGACCCTGTTGCCACCTGCAATCACCATGAGCCTGTACTTTGTGATCTTCGGTAATCTGGTCGGTTCACGCATTGGAGAAATGGGCGGCTATAGTTATATGGAGTTCATTGTGCCCGGTCTGATTATGATGGCCGTGATCACCAACAGCTATGCCAACGTCTCGTCTAGTTTCTTCAGCTCAAAATTCCAGAAAAGTATTGAAGAACTGATCATGAGTCCGGTACCGATGCATGCCATTTTATGGGGTCATGTATTGGGCGGTGTGATTCGTGGGATACTGGTTGCGATCATTGTCAGTGCAGTGAGCTTATTTTTTGCCGATTTATACATCACCAACTGGTTTGTGACTATATATACAGTCTTGATTACTTCCCTGCTGTTTTCCTTGGGTGGTTTTATCAATGCCGTCTATGCCAAATCTTTCGATGATATCTCGATTATCCCGACTTTTGTGTTAACGCCACTGACCTATTTAGGTGGTGTGTTTTATGCTATTTCGAGCTTAAGTCCGTTCTGGCAAAATCTATCTTTAATTAATCCTGTCGTGTATATGGTCAATGCTTTCCGCTATGGCATTTTAGGACATAGCGATGTCAATGTCGCCATTTCACTGACAGTAATTACCTTATGTTGTGCCGTGCTGTATGCAGTGGCCTATCATTTACTCTCCCGTGGTTCAGGAATGCGTGAATAATGAGTGTAGAACAATCTCTCCTTGGTAAAGACACCAATTATCCGACAGAATATCAGCCTGATGTTCTGTTTCCGATTTCGCGCGCGCCTGCCCGTGAACAATACGCACATGTCGAAGCGATTCAGCAAGGTGCAGACTGGTGGCATGTTTTTGAAATTTCCTGGTTAAATTCAGCCGGTGTGCCGCAAGTGTCTATCGGCCGCATTAGCTTGCCAGCGTCTTCGCCGAATCTGATCGAATCTAAATCTTTGAAGCTGTATTTCAATAGCCTGAATTTTGCCAAGTTTGCATCTAAAGAGGCCTTTATCGCGACCGCAGAAAAAGATTTATCTGCTGCGGCTGAAGCTAAAGTTAAACTGCAACTGTTTCAGGTTGATGAGTTAGAGATCAGCAAGCCTGAAGGCATCTGTATTGATGAGCTGACACCTGAGCGCCTAGAAAATCATCCAGATGCCAGTTTATTGGCTTTGGATTCGGATGATGCAGCAGAAGGTGAAATCCAGCTGTATTCACATTTACTTAGAAGTAACTGCCCAGTCACTGGCCAGCCGGACTGGGGAACAGTTTTTATACGTTATCAAGGTAAAAAACCTTGTTATAAGAGTATTTTAGCTTATATTATTTCCTACCGTCAGCATAATGGGTTCCACGAACAATGTGTGGAGCAGATGTTTGCCGATATCTGGCAGCAACTGAAACCGGAAAAGCTGATGGTCTACGCAACCTATACACGCCGTGGTGGATTGGATATCAACCCTTGCCGTGTATCGGATTTAACATGGATGCCTCGCCCTATTCGTTTAGCGCGACAATAAAAAACATTGAGGTTGAACAATGCCATTTTTTGGGTTTATTCCTTCTGCAGAGCTTTTAAATACAATTCAGACTGCACAAAAAAACAAAAATTCAAGTGAGCCGCTTTACCCATTACGTGATAAAACCGCATTGATGATTAATGATGAAATTATTGATGCGATTCTCACCGAGCTGGTGCGTCGCTTCCCTGCCAGTGATAAACGCGATACTGCGGAAAAACTGGCTGGCTATATCAAGTCGACTGTTGCGGTTTTGCTGAAGCAGTTATTGAGTAAAGCGCCGAACGATGTGGTCAGAGAGTCGATTGCATTCTCTGAGCGCAGTCTGTTTAAAGATCCTGAAGGAAATTTCCGCATTGGTGAGTCACTGGATGCCAATCTGGTGACAAATTTAAAACATCATTATGCGGAGCTTAAAGCCGGTCAGAGTATCGATAAACAAGCGTTCAGTAACCTGTACAAGCAATTTGGTGAAGCGACAGTACGACATTTTATGGTCGACTTTAATAAAACCCTAGATCTTGGCATGATCAAACGCAAGGCAGCAGATATTGGCGCATCTGCAGTGATCAAGGCCATCAATATGGCAGCAGATAAAATTATTCTGAATTTGAATAAAGATGAGCTGCGCGCCATGGCCGAATATCACGACACTTTGTTCTATACAGAATAGTTTTGGATAGCATGGTTTCAAGATTTTCTACAAATCTTGAGGAATTAGCCTGACTTCGGTCAGGCTTTTTTATGATCAGTGAAATAGCTTGTTACAGATAAGCGGCTCTATAAGACAGACTGCCGTAAAAATAGCCAATCCATCGCTATTTTTGTATAAGCGGCTAGGTCTCTTATTCATCCGAATGTTATCTTTAATCTGGCACTTTAAGCCTCAGGATTGAAAAAATTTTATCAATCTTTTTCATGGCATGATTCAAATGACATCGCCAGAAACTCATCAAAAAAACTGGAAATCGTAGCAAGATGTTGAAATCGGATTTTTATAAAAAGTTTAAGCAGCTTTCAATCGCACTTACCGCATTTGGTCTCAGCAGTTTGAGTCTGGCCAACGATTTCCAATATCACCCTTCTTATGCCGCTTTTAAGCAGAACGCCATGCAGAGCTATGGGCTGAGTGCCCAGCAAGTAGATTCCGCCATGAGCGGGACGCGTAATTTGCCTAATATTATCAATATCATGAATCGCCCAGGTGAAAGTAAGCCTTGGTATTCGTATAAAACTAACTTCTTAGCTGAATCTACCATTCAGCGCGGCGTACGTTTTAAACAGCAATATGCAGAAACGCTTAACCGTGCTGAACAGCAGTTTGGTGTACCACAGGCGATCATTCTGGGCATTTTAGGTGTAGAAACCGGTTTTGGTAGCAACAAGGGCTCTTTTGTCACTCGTGATGCCCTAGCAACCTTAGGGTTTGGCTATGAACGTCGTGCCCAGTATTTTCAGGATGAACTGGCTGCTTTAATTGCCTGGTCGTATAGAGATGGTGTTGCCACCTCTTCTGTGGTGGGTTCGTATGCCGGCGCTGTTGGCTATCCGCAGTTTATGCCGAGCAACATTCCAAAATTCGGCGTGGACTACGATGGCAATGGTCATATTGACCTGCGTAACTCAGCGGTAGATGCGATTGGTTCGATTGCCAACTATCTGGCACAGCACGGCTGGCAGCGTAATCAGCCCATTGCCTTTCCGGCACGTTATACCGGTTCAAATCCCGATGCCGTGATTGCCAAAGATCTGACTCAACCTATACCTTATGGTGTGTTAAAAACGCAAGGCATCAGCCCAATGAATCCAATCGTAAAAATTGACGATCTGGATCTGGTCAATGTAATTCAATTACAAGAGAATTATGGCTCGATTTACTACATCACTTATCCAAATTTTCAAGTGATTACCACTTATAATCGTAGCCGTATGTATGCTACTGCTTTGTGGCTATTAGGTACCGAAATTACCAGCCGTTAACACTGAAAATTAATATAAATTATGAAAGTCAACATTTTTATAGGTTAATTTGTACGTATTTTAAGCAATTTTAATATCATGTTACAATATTGATTATTTTTTAATCAATCATTGTTTATTTTGCGTTCTTTTTTTAACTATTTTAATTAAACACTAGACAGGGTATTGTCGGCATGAATATTATCCATTTCGTTAAATGTAGTTGCATAAGTTAAATATCAGGCATGTTTATATGGTTTTTCAGCCATTTATGAACAACCAATAGATATGCTGTTAGGAGTTGATTCGATGCATTCTTCAATTTTGAAGTCTTTTATGGCCATTGCCACGATCGTCACGCTGACGCAATCACAGGCAGATATGGTTCCGTCATCTTCATTCACCAATGAAAATGACAATTCGCGTCTTGCAACGCGAGTACTCAATAAAGAAGCTCAAAGCTTCAATTCAAATTTCACAAATTTGAACAGCCTTTCAATCACTGAGCGTTCTGGCGATAAAGTTCGCCGTGAAACCATTGCAGCGAAAATTGAACTTCCTGCAGAAGAGCCTTCAGTGATTGAAAAACTGAATACAGTGGCTTCTAATACTGTACGTAAATTCAGTCAGACAGGTACAGCGTCTTGGTATGGTCGTCAATTCCACGGCCGTAAAACTGCAAGCGGTGAAACCTTTGATATGAACGCAATGACTGCTGCTCATCGTAGCCTGCCATTGAACTGCTATATTCGTGTAACTAACCGCAATAACGGCAAGAGCGTCGTGGTTAAAGTAAATGACCGCGGTCCTTTCCATGGTAACCGTGTTGTTGATTTATCTTACGGTGCTGCGAAACAGTTAGGTATTACCAGTGCCGGTACTGCAAAAGTCAGTATTGAACGTGTCGCTGGCCCAAATTCTTAAGATTTGACCTGCAACACATTTAACAAAAGCCACAGCAATGTGGCTTTTTTTATTGTGCTCATTTTCTAGAAGAATATAAACGCTCCTGCTCAGCCCTATCTTAAAGTTCTTTCAAGAAAATTTTGGTAGGCTCATCCTGCCTAATAAAATCCCTTCACCTGCATGATTAACTTTTGACCATATCCGGATTCTGCTTTATATTTCCAGATAAGCAAAACATGTTCATGGAATGGAGCGAAGAATGAAAACAATATCTAAATGGTTTGATGAATATAGTGACAGCCATCAAAATAAAACCAACAAGCTGATTCACTGGGTCTGCGTACCAACCATCTATTTTTCGATTATTGGCATTCTGGCACATTTCAGCGCTTTGCTGACTACCCTGCTACTGGTTTTGGCTTTTATCTTCTATGCACGCCTGGATCTTGTTTTGGCAGTAGCGATGGCTGTATTAACTTTAGTAATGGCCTGGCTCATCTGGATTCTACCAGTCGGTACCGGTTTCTTTATTGCTCTGTTTGTCTTGGCTTGGATTGGCCAATTTTATGGGCACAAAGTGGAAGGTAAAAAGCCTTCATTCTTCAAAGACCTCCAATTCCTCCTCATTGGCCCAATTTGGTGCATGGATGCATATTTAGGTAAAATCCTACCGAACTGGAAATCACGCCATAGCAGCGCAATTATGAGCGTTTAAACGCTATATTCGATTTATCCAATTGGAAGAACCTTATTGATAGGTTCTTCCTTGATGTTTTAACCAGCCATCGACATGTTTTCGCGCAGGGTCATGATGCGTCCAGTGAATCACCCCGCCCTTGTCACTGTATTCATATTCTCCATAAAACTCGACCTGATCCTGTTTTTGAATATTCTGAATACGCGGCGCTAGATCGATATTATGTGCAACCAGTACAGTTTGGCCATTTGGTAACTCGAGGATGAACTTTTGATGACGCGATCCTTCATGATCATCTGGTAAAAAAGCAACCACCTGCCCGCTTGAACGGACCTGTAGATCACTCTGGCGATGTTGAAACGCCCGTGCAATTCGGTCCAGATCATCAGTCGTTTGAGACGATACTAAGTTAGGCTCTGAATGAAGCGTTTCAGTTATGGCATCAGATGCGGATGGAACAAGTAGTTGGGACTGCTGTAGATCCAGGCCCAGATAAGCAGCAATCAACAATGCAATGACTGCACCGATGCCCAGATTGGTTTTATTTGGCATTTTTTATAACTTTTTTATTAAATGATAAATACATGATCTGAGCTCTATCACCAGACCCAAATCCTGTTCTTGAATTGCTAATGAAGAATAGATCAGCATAAAAAAGCCCCATCAATCAGATAGGGCTTTTTCTAATTCCTAAGGAATTATTTTGCAGCAGCTTGGGCAGCAGCAACTTCTTCAGCGAAGCTCATTTCTGCTTTTTTCTCAATGCCTTCACCAACTTCGAAACGAACGAAGTTTGCAACTGTAGTACCAGTTGCTTTAAGAACGTCCGCAACTTTCTTGTCGTTGTCGATTACGTACATTTGACGCTCAAGCACAACTTCATTCAAGTATTTCTCAACAGAACCTACAACCATCTTCTCAACGATGTTTGCTGGCTTGCCTGATTCAAGTGCTTTCGCTTCAGCAATTTCTTTCTCTTTCGCAATAAGCTCAGCAGAAACGCCTTCAGCATTTACAGCAACTGGATTGAACGCAGCAACGTGCATTGCCAAGCCTTTACCTGTAGCTTCATCACCAGTGTAAGAAACAACAACACCGATTTTAAGACCGTGTTTGTAAACTGCAAGGTTTTCGCCTTCAACAATTTTCGCACGACGTACTTGGATGTTTTCACCGATTTTTTGAACAAGAGCGATACGCGCTTCTTCAACAGTTGTACCATCTTCTAGTTTCAATTCAGCGATTTGAGCAGGATCAGTTACGTTTGCAGCAAGTGCAGCAGCAGCAACTTTCGCAGAGAAACCAGCAAAGTTTTCGTCTTTTGCAACGAAGTCAGTTTGACAGTTAACTTCTAGAAGAAGTGCCTTGTTGCCGTCTTGAGCAATTGTGATCGCGCCGTCAGCAGCAATGTTACCTGCTTTTTTAGCAGCTTTAGCTTGACCAGATTTACGTAGGTTGTCGATCGCTAGTTCAACGTCGCCGCCCGCTTCTGTCAAAGCTTTTTTACATTCCATCATTGCAAGACCAGTACGATCGCGCAATTCTTTAACCATGCTTGCTGTAACTGCAGTCATGTTTATCTCCTAAATTCGGTAGAAAATGAATTCTTTTTAGAACAGAAACGGCCCAGAGGAGTTCTCATGGGCCGCCTGCATACATAACGCTTACTTTGCCACCATCACATGTCGCAAAAATGACAAGCTAGCGTCAAACGCATTAAGCCTCAGAAGCTGGAGCTTCTTCTGCTTTAGCTTGTGCATTTGCTTGTGATTGAGCATATTCTTTACCAGCAAGAATCGCATCAGCCATAGCAGAAGCATAAAGTGTTACTGCACGGATCGCATCATCGTTACCCGGGATAACGTAGTCTACGTTGTCTGGGTTAGAGTTTGTATCAACGATACCGATTACAGGAATACCAAGGTTCTTCGCTTCTTTGATTGCAATCGCTTCGTGATCAACGTCGATTACGAATAATGCGTCAGGTAAACCACCCATGTTTTTAACGCCGCCTAAGCCACGCTCAAGTTTTTCCATCTCACGAGTACGCTCTAGAGCTTCACGTTTAGTCAGCTTAGCGAAAGTACCGTCTTGAGATTGAGTTTGAAGGTCTTTTAAACGGTTGATAGATTGGCGAAGTGTTTTCCAGTTCGTCAACATACCACCTAACCAGCGGTGATCTACATATGGTTGACCAGCGCGTTGAGCTTGTTCACGGATGATTGCAGAAGCTGCACGTTTAGTACCAACGAACAAAACTTTGTTCTTTTTGCTAGCCAAGTTGTTAGCAAAGTTCAAAGCATCATTTAACGCAGGAACAGTGTGCTCAAGGTTGATGATGTGAATTTTGTTACGCGCACCAAAGATGTAATCACGCATCTTTGGATTCCAGAAACGAGTTTGGTGACCAAAGTGCGCGCCAGCTTGAAGAAGGTCGCGCATGCTTACGTTGTAATCTGCCATTTTCTTTACCTTAAAGTTTGGGTTAGGCCTCCATATACCCGCATTCTCCACCCTAAAGGGCACCCAGAGTAATGTGTCGATATATGTGCGGATTTTTTTGCCTCATCGCACAAAGCCCGTGAAATTTATTCACGAAAAAGCATTTGATAAAATGGGCGGCTATTTATACCATAGTCACACACAAATTTCCAAAAGTTTTTAGAGATCATGAACAACACTTACCAAGCTCCACGTCGACTCATCAAAACCCCTGACGAAATTGAAAAAATGCGTGTGGCAGGGCGACTGGCGGCAGAAGTTTTGGATATGATCAAACCGCATATTGTTCCGGGTGTCACCACTCTGGAACTTGATACGATTTGTCATGACTATATTGTCAATCAACAACAGGCGATTCCAGCATGCTTAGGCTATGGCGCTGCACCGGGTCGACCTGCCTTCCAACATACTATTTGTACTTCTGTGAACCATGTGGTGTGTCACGGCATTCCATCAGACAGTAAAAAATTGAAAAAAGGCGACATCCTGAACATTGATGTGACCGTGATTAAAGATGGCTATCATGGTGACACCAACATGATGTACATCGTGGGTGGTGAAACCACTATTCTTGCCAACCGTCTATGTAAGGTAGCGCAAGAAGCCATGTACCGGGGTATTGAAACTGTAAAACCGGGTTCAACCATTGGCGATATTGGTCATGCCATTCAGCAGTATGTTGAATCTGAGCGTTTTGGCGTGGTACGTGAATATTGTGGTCACGGTATTGGTACGACTTTCCATGATGAACCGCAAGTGCTGCATTATGGTCAACCAGATACTGGCATGGTGCTTGAAGAAGGCATGACCTTTACCATTGAGCCAATGGTCAATGGCGGCGACTGGAAAACCAAATTACTCGGTGATAAATGGACAGTGGTCACCAAAGATCATTCATTATCGGCACAATATGAACATACGATTCTGGTGACTAAAACCGGCGCGGAAATTTTAACAGCGCGCCCGGACGAAGATTTGTCACGCTTTAGCGCATAATCACAACATCAGCAACACAAAATGGTCACTTTAAAGTGGCCATTTTTATTTTATATTTCATGCATCCATATGCATGACCGAGATGTAACAAGTCTCTCCTCGTGTGTTCTCAGCGCATCGAAATTCAAGATAAAGTTCGGTCAATACACCATTTTTTCCTTAAAGTTTTCTAAATTCTTTTGCCCTATCTGCACCATTTTAGGCTAAGATAATGTGCTTTTTATTTTTTAATCCCTATAAGAAGGAATACTGCCGTGGACGTACGTCTCTCTGATCGTGTGAATGCCATCAAACCGTCCCCTACGCTTGCTGTGACCAACAAAGCTGCTGAATTAAAAGCTGCAGGTCACAACGTGATTGGTTTGGGCGCAGGTGAACCAGATTTTGATACCCCTCAACACATCAAAGATGCAGCAATTGCAGCGATTAACAACGGTTTCACCAAATACACCGCTGTTGACGGTACGCCAGGTCTTAAAAAAGCCATTATTGCTAAATTCAAACGCGACAATAACCTAGACTATGCAGCAAACCAGATTCTGGTTTCTTGTGGTGGTAAGCAATCATTCTTTAACTTGGCACTTGCTTTGTTAAACAAAGGTGATGAAGTGATTATTCCTGCACCTTTCTGGGTAAGCTACCCGGACATGGTGATCATCGCTGAAGGCGTACCAGTTATTGTGAAATGTGGTGAAGAACAACGTTTCAAAATCACCCCTGAACAATTAGAAGCTGCAATCACGGACAAAACACGTCTAGTGGTATTGAACAGCCCATCTAACCCTACAGGTATGATCTACACTAAAGCTGAGCTTGAAGCGCTGGCTGGCGTACTTCGTAAATACCCAGAAGTATTTATCGCATCTGACGACATGTATGAACCAATCCGTTGGGATGACGAGTTCTACAACATCGCAACTGTTGCTCCAGACCTTTATGACCGCACGATTGTGTTAAACGGTGTGTCTAAAGCTTATGCAATGACTGGCTGGCGTATCGGCTACGCAGCGGGCCCTGCTAAACTGATTGGCGCAATGAAGAAGATCCAGTCTCAATCGACTTCAAACCCAACTTCTATTTCGCAAGTTGCTGCTGAAGCTGCATTGAACGGTCCTCAAGATGTACTTGAGCCAATGATTGAAGCATTCAAACGTCGTCATGACCTGGTTGTGAAAGGCTTGAATGATATTCACGGTATTTCTTGCCTGCCTGCTGATGGTGCATTCTATGCATATGCCAACATCAAACCGTTGATTCGTGCCAAAGGTCTTAAATCTTGCACAGAATTCTCTGCATGGTTACTGGAAGAGACTGGCGTTGCAGTGGTTCCTGGCGATGCATTCGGTCTTGGCGGTTTCATGCGCATCTCTTACGCTACTGCTGACGAAGTACTGGTGGATGCACTTGCACGCATCAAGAAAGCGGCTGATTCAATCGAAGGCGTTGACGCTGCGATTGCTTCAATCGAAGCTGAAAAAGCTGCAAAATAATCTAGCTTGCTAGATAAAAAACCCGCGAGTTTCGCGGGTTTTTTTATGTTCTTCAACATGTATTAAACAGTGAGTCGTATTGTAAGCGTCCGCTGAATCCCATACCAATTTTTAATTCGATTTAGGTTTCCAGCAGTGTGGCAGTAACTCTTCAATCTGGGTCACTTTATGTGTCGGCAGCCTTTTCAGCACATCACTTAAATAGGCATACGGATCCAAGCCATTCAGCTTTGCTGACTGGATTAAAGTCATGATATTGGCAGCTCGTTGGCCGCTGCGCAGCGAGCCAGCAAACAGCCAGTTCTTACGTCCCAACGCCCAGGGGCGCATCTGATTCTCAACCCAATTATTATCTATAGGTAAATTGCCATCATCCAGATAGCGGCTTAAGGCTGGCCAACGCTTCAGAGTGTAATTGATCGCCTTGGCGGTTGGAGAACTCGATGGTACCGTCAGTTGATGTTGGTTGAGCCATTCATATAGTTGTTGCATCACTGGTTGACTATGCTGTTGTCGGTATTCGCGGCGGTCTTCCGCTGTACCATCGGTCTTTTTCCTGAGTTCTGCTTCTATCGCATACAGTTTCTGAATCAGCACTAAGGCCTGTTCAGCGACCTGACTTTTCCCGGTCACATGCAGTTCATGGAATTTACGACGTGCATGGGCCATGCAGCCCACCTCAATGACCTGGCCTGATTTAAAGCGTGCTTTATAACCACTGTAATCATCACAGACTAGATTGCCCTGCCAGCCTTTCAAGAACTCTGCAGCATGCTGGCCTGAACGACTATCCTGAAAGTCATAGATCACCGCCTGAACTGGATTGTACTGTGTAGTGGCATAGGCCCAGACATAACCTTTCTTCGGTTTTTTCTCATCATCACCCATCCGCATGATGGTGACCGGTGTTTCATCTGCATGCAGCACCTGCTGTTGTAGTACCACCTCTTTTAAGGCATTGGCCAGAGGCTCCAGTTCTACACCGCAGCGACCTATCCAGTCAGATAACGTTGATCTAGAAAGCTCGATTCCCGCCCGCTGATAGATCAGGCGCTGACGGTACAGCGGCAAATGATCGGCATACTTCGATACCAGCACATGGCTGAGCAGTTCAGGTGAAGCAATGCCTTTATCAATCACATAGGCAGGCATCGCTTGCTGAGTCAGGGTGTCACACTGATCACAGACCCATTTGCCACGCACATGCTGTTCCTTATAGAACTGTGCCGGTCTGAAATGCAGTTTTTCACTGATATCTTCGCCGATACGACGTAACTGGCAGCCACAACTGCATTGGGTTGATGCAGGTTCATGCTCAATACGGATGGTGTGTAGATGATCCGGCAGCAGTCGACGTTTAGGTTTGTTGACTGTGGCTTTCTCTGTCGCTGCATCGGTTTTATCTGCATTCAGCCGTTCCAGTTCCAGATCAACGGCTGCAATATCTTCTTCGACCGCTTCATCCCAGAGATGGATTTGTTTTGCAGTGAGATGTTCGTTTTTACTGCCGAATTTGTGCTTTTTAAACAGCGCCAGTTCATGCTCGTATTTTTGATTGAGAATGGCAAGATGTTGGTTGCATGCTTCAAGATGCTGAACTTTGGTATCTAATTGTTGGTTATCTTCTGCGAGTTGTTGATGCTGCATTGCCAACTGTCTGGTAAATTCCAGCAGTTG
>NZ_JBBCWZ010000013.1:0-58347 GCF_037145695.1 Acinetobacter sp. USHLN143 | reverse complement strand
TTAAGTTTAAATATGAACACCCCGAATCAGATGTATGAGCAAACAAAAACCGAGCTAATTGCTTAACTCGGTTTGAAGTGGAATACTGTCAATCTATTTCAGGACAAGACAAAATAATGAATTTCTCTCCCAATAAAAGTGTAAATTCTTTTACACTCAAATCAATTGACATCTTTTTAATGGATTCACGTGGCTCGGCTGATTCAAATTCATCTGCATCAACTTTCTGATCTGGCTTGTGATCAATTGTCAGACCGCAAAACCCAGATTGCCGAACGGAAACGCGAAGTGGCATTTTTGCGCAATCAGCTTTTATCCCAATCTTTTGAATTGCCAGTTAGCGATCAACAGGTGGTGCGGACGAATTTTGGCAAGCCTTATTTAAATGACTATCCGGAGTTCAGTTTTAATCATAGCCATAGTCAGAATTTCTACGCCTTGGCCACGAGCAAGCAAGTTCAGAACTTAGGAATTGATATTGAAGAACTGAGTCGTAAGGTTCGTTTTGAAGCCTTGGCACAGCACGCCTTTCATCCCGAAGAACTCAAAACTTGGCAAACGCTGGCTTATGACCCTAAATACTGGTTTAAAGTCTGGACCACCAAAGAGGCGGTGTTAAAGGCCTCGGGACTGGGAATCCGGATCAACCTCAACGAGCTCAATACCAATATCCATCCTGAGCAAAATGGCGGACGCTGCGAACATCCAGAGATTGGCGTCTATGCCTATCAAAATTATACGCTTGCTGGCTGCATGCTCACCGTGGCCTGGCAAAGTGAGGATTCCTGCAAGGGGTTGAGATTTCCTGTGATCCAGATTCATCACACTGTCTAAAACAGAATGAACCCGAATATTTTTTATTTTCTGGCAATGACCAAGTTACTCAGCCGATTCACAAATTGTGGACTCATCCGCGACAAATGAAATAAAAACTGGCTTTTGAAGCCGACCGGATGATGCGTGGCTTGCCAGATGGAATCTTTGAGCTGTGCAAGTTTCAGAATATCTTGTGCGACATCTTCTGCTTTTAAATGCACGCCCATCTTTTTGATGCTTTCTGCCTGCATATCTTTGACCATGGCCGTACTGACGAAAAGCGGCATTACATCCAAGACTCGAATCCCATAGGGTTGCCACTCAATATCCAGACTTTCAGTCAGGCCACGCACTGCAAACTTGCTGGTGGAATAACTGCTTAAATCGGCTTGGCCATAAATCGCCGAAGCTGAAGATAGATTGATGATGCGGGCAAATGAAGATTCTTTTAAATAAGGGAAAGCGGCATGACAGCCGTTCATGACTCCTTTGACATTAATATCCAGAGTCCGATGATGTGCCGCAATGGTAGTATCTTCAAAAGGCCCTGAATATAAGATCCCGGCATTATTGACCAGAATATTGATTTCACCTGCCCAAGCTGAAAATTCGGCTAAAGCTGTTTCCCAGGAAGCGTAGTCAGCCACATCCAGAAAACCGGCTTTGGCATGTTCGCCCAGTTGCTGGGCCAATTGTTCTGCCTGCTCCACCTGAACATCATAAATGCCCACCTTGTAGCCGTGCTGGTAAAATAGGGCGGCCGTCGCGGCACCAATTCCTTGTGCTGCACCGCTAATCAATATACTGTGCATGTGCCTGATCTCCTTATTGTCTTTTTTTTGAGCATAACAAGAAACCGGCAGATTGACGCGACTATTTGGTAAAAAAAAGAGGTTTTTAAACATGGAACAACTACTCCAGGTCATGCGCGAATTACGTGAAAAATGTCCATGGGATCAGCAACAGACCCCCGAATCTCTGACCAAATATGCCATTGAGGAAGCTTACGAAGTCGAAGCAGCAGTCCGCTCTGGAAAAGTCGATGATGTCCGCGATGAGCTGGGTGATTTGCTGTTACAGGTGGTGTTCCAGTCGCAGATGTACAGTGAGCAGGGCGCTTTCGATTTTCAGGATGTGGTGCAGGCCATTACCGATAAACTGATTCGCCGTCATCCGCATGTATTTCAAGCTGAACAATTTGCAAAAATGAGTCCGGAAGATGTGTCCGAGCTATGGAAAGAAATCAAACAGCAAGAAAAGCAGGGCAAGCCGCGTTCACGCCTGGATCAGATTAAACATGCACCGGCTTTGGCGCAGGCTGATGAAATTCAAAAAAATGTCGCCAAAATCGGTTTTGATTTTCCGGACATGGCGGGTGCTTATGCCAAGCTGGAAGAAGAGCTGGCTGAATTAAAAGAAGCGGTAGCCGGACAAAATTCCGATGAAATACAGGAAGAATTTGGCGACTGCTTATTTTCTCTGGTGAATGTTGGTCGTAAACTTGGCATTTCCAGCGAGATGGCATTATTGGGGACGATCCATAAATTCCGGACCCGCTTTGCCTTGATGGAAGATCAGGCACAATTACAACAATTAGACTTGGAAAAACTGTCACTGGCTGAACTTGATCAGCTCTGGGAACAGGCTAAATTAGAATTAAAACAAAGAGCAGCACATGAAAAAAATACCTTATCGAATCGGTCCGACGTGGATTAACTTTCTTCTGAGTTGCTGGCTGGGCTTTATTTCTATCGGAACTGCGCATGCGACTGCGACCGATTATATGGAATGGAAGACCCAGCAACAACAACACGACGCCCGCCTGAAGAAAAAAGCTGCCGCTACGGCTTCATCAGAAAGCAATCACTATCTGGCGAAGCCTGCATTATCGACATCTTCTGCCGCTGATAAAATCAGTTTGAATAATGCAACAGTGGAGCAATTACAGCAGCTAAATGGTATTGGTCAAAAGAAGGCCGAGGCGATTATTGAGCATCGGCAAAAAAACGGTAAATTCAAAAGCATTGAAGAGATCCAGCTGGTCAAAGGTATTGGGCCGGCATTATTTGCCAAAAACAAGGCCAAACTGGCCTTGTAAGGCGACAGTACGGATCATGACTAGCTGATTGATTTGACTCGCAGGATTGACATAATCAAATTGCCCTTTAGGCGTGTAAGCGATATGATTAGCGTCATCTTAGAATTTTACGTTCAGACGTAGGAGACAGCGTCTTTTGCAAACTTTGCGCGCGTCAAAATGTGGTTTATCAACCGCTCAATTACCTTCTTATATTCTCGATGTGATTGATGCCTTAAACAAGGCAGGCTATGAAGCTTATATCGTGGGTGGTGGTGTTCGAGATCTGATGTTAGGTTTGAATCCTAAAGATTTCGATGCAGTCACCAATGCAACCCCGGCTCAGGTCAAGGAAGTTTTCGGACGACGTTGTCGAATTATCGGACGACGTTTCGAACTGGCGCATGTCTATTCAGGGCGGGAACTGGTTGAAGTGGCAACCTTCCGTGCACCACCAAAAAAAGCAGTGACCTCGGCCGCGGGGATGATTCTGCGTGATAACAACTGGGGCAGCATCGAGCAGGATTTTGCCCGTCGTGATTTTTCCATCAATGCGATGTATTACCAGCCGCGTAAAGGCATTGTGCTGGATTTCTGCAATGCAGTGGATGATATTCACAGCAAAACCTTACGCTTACTCGGTGATCCGACTTTAAGATTTGAAGAGGATCCGGTGCGCATGCTGCGAACCTTACGTTTTGCCGCCAAGCTGAACTTTAATATTGATGAAGCGATTCTGGATGTCTTTACGCCGGAAATGACCCAGTTGCTGCGTGATGTTTCTCCACATCGACTTTATGATGAATCACAGAAGCTGTTCACCATGGGACACCTGAATCGTGTCTTGCCCATGCTGATCGATTTCGGGATCTGGCAGCAGTTATTTGCAGATATCAAGCCTGAAATTACGCCGTTTATGGAACGTGCTGCGAAAAATACCGATCAGCGTATTTCGATTGGCAAGACCATCAACCCGGCATTTTTCTATGCGGTATTGTTATGGCAGCCATTCCTGGAGCGTTGTGAATTTTATTTGAATAAAGGCGTGGTAGCGGCCGAAGTCCGTGCCCAAGCCGGTCTGGATGTGTTAAAACGTCAGGCGACTCGCACTATTATTCCACGCTTTGCGGAAACCTTTATTCGTGAAGTCTGGGAAATGCAGACCCGTTTGCTGAATCCAAAACCACAGCAAATCGAGGCTTTGTCCAGCCACGCGCGTTTCCGTGCCGGCTTTGACTTTTTGCTGCTGCGTGAAAAATCAGGTGATGCGACTGCCCAAGGCATGGGCAGCTGGTGGGATGCTTACCAGCAAATGAGCGGTGACGAGAAAGAAAGGGCCATTAGCCAGTATAACCGTCAGCGTGCCAAGAGCCGCCGCAAGGCGAGTCAAGAAGAACATCTGGAACAGAAACTGACCCAGCAGCAAGATCTCGCTGAGATTGAGCCGTTAGTGAATGAACCTGAACCACGCAATCGTCGTGTGCGTAAAGCCAAGTTTGAAGACAAGGCGAAACCTCTGTCGCATGTGGCAGCCAGTGCCAGCGGTGAAATTGGCGCAGATCATCCGATTATGAAACGTAAGCGGGTAAAACGTGATCTGAGCCAGGTGGTGTTTGGACCAACACAATGATCGTGACGTATATTGGCCTAGGCAGTAACCTAGGCGATTCACGCCAGATTCTGGCAGAAGCTGTACAGAAACTGGCGACCTTGGGGCAGGTGAAAACTTCGCATCTGTATCAAAGTCCACCGATGGGACCACAGGATCAGCCGAACTATCTGAATGCAGTGGTGCAGTTAAATACCGATCTGGCCGCTTTAAGCCTGCTGGATCGTTTGCAAGCCTTTGAGCAGGACGCAGGTCGGGTACGTTTACGTCATTGGGGCGAACGTACACTGGATCTGGACTTGCTGATCTACGGCAATGAACAGATTCACAATGAACGCTTAACTGTGCCGCATGTCGGGGTATTAGAGCGTGATTTTGTCCTGATTCCACTTCTGGATATTGATCCTGAAATACAGGTTCATGGACACAGATTAAAAGACCTGGACATCGTCAAACAGTCGACCCTCACGGTACTCGACGACAGCAACTGGGCAAATATTTAATTTTTAAGTGATGGTAGCTTCGTCAGAATTTTCAAGCATAGAGGAACATTTTCATGGTCAGTCTGAGTGATTTAAGACGCTTTAAAGCAGATGGACGCAAATTTTCATGTCTGACTTGCTATGATGCCAGTATGGCCAAAGCCATGGAAATTGCCGAAGTGGACAGCATTTTAATTGGCGATTCTCTGGGAATGTCAATTCAGGGGCGTGATTCGACTTTGCCGGTCACGGTTGCAGATATGGCTTATCATACGGCTGCGGTACGCCGTGGTAACCAGCATGCCTTTATCATGACTGACTTGCCATTTATGAGCTATGCTACCTTGAATGATGCCTTGCAAAGTTCGAAAACCGTGATGCAGGCTGGCGCGCAAATGGTGAAAATGGAAGGCGGGGCATGGCTGGCAGAAACCATACAAGTGCTGACACGTAACGGTATTCCGGTGTGTGTGCATTTAGGTCTGACGCCACAGTCGGTACATGTCTTTGGCGGTTATAAACTGCAAGCCCGTACCCGTGAAGCCGCTGATCAGCTCATTGCAGATTGTAAGGCAGTCGTAGAGGCAGGTGCTGCACTATTGCTACTTGAATGCGTACCGGCACAACTGGGCCAAGAAATCACCGAGCTGTTTCCGCAGATTCCGGTCATTGGCATTGGTGCAGGTGCAGCTACAGATGGTCAGGTATTGGTGGTTCAGGACATGCTCGGTTTGACTTTTGGACATACCGCAAAATTTGTACGTAATTTTATGCAAGAACAATCGGGTGCGACAGCCATTCTGGATGCTTTTAAAGCCTACCATGCTGCAGTTTTAGATGGATCTTTCCCGGCACCAGAACAAACTTTTCAGGTTGAATTGTAAGATGAAAACAGAAACCACCATTCAGGGCTTAGCGGCATCATTAAATCCGGCGCGTACCAGTCGCAAGATTATCGGTTTTGTACCGACCATGGGCAATCTGCATCAGGGACATTTAAATCTGGTGCGTGAAGCACGTAAGTTGTGTGATGTGGTGGTGGTCAGTATCTTTGTCAATCCGATTCAGTTTGGGCCCAATGAAGATTTTGACAGCTATCCGCGCACGCTTGAGCAGGACCAGCAGCTTTTGGCAGAAGTTGGTTGTGACATCGTGTTTGCGCCGACGGTTGAGCAAATGTATGGCAAAAAACCGCGTCTGACCAATATCAGTGTTTCTGACATTACCAATGATTTATGCGGTTTGCAGCGTCCTGGCCATTTTGATGGTGTGGCGGTGGTGGTCACTAAATTGTTTAATATCGTACAGCCGAATTACGCTTTCTTTGGCCAGAAAGATTATCAGCAATTGGCGGTGATTCGTCAGTTTGTACAAGACCTGAATATTCCACTGGAAGTGATTGGTGTACCGATTGCCCGTGCAGAAGATGGCCTGGCTTTAAGTTCGCGCAATGGCTATTTAAGCGAAGAGCATCGTGCAATCGCACCGGTCATTTATCAAAGCTTGCAACGGGCTGAACAGCAATTACATGCA
Source organism: Acinetobacter sp. USHLN143 (assembly GCF_037145695.1). GTDB lineage: Bacteria > Pseudomonadota > Gammaproteobacteria > Pseudomonadales > Moraxellaceae > Acinetobacter > Acinetobacter fasciculus. Next base: position 51,830 of record NZ_JBBCWZ010000013.1, on the reverse strand, counting down.
GGTGAGGAACTGGATACGGTATTGGCCGAGATTCGTCAGACTTTAACCGATGCCGGGTTTGTGGTGGATTATGTTGAAGCTAGAACTCCAGAATTACAAAAAATTCATACGTTTAATCAAGATCTTGTGTTATTTATAGCTGCAAAGCTGGGGAATACACGTCTGATCGATAACCTGCAGGTTAAATACACTGCCGGCTAAGATGAAAGGGTAGCATGCATGAAGCGTATTTTAATTGTCACAGGACAATCTGGTTCGGGTAAGTCATCTGCATTACAAGTGCTTGAAGATCTGGGTTATTACTGTATTGATAATTTGCCTTTGGCATTGCTTCCCGAAATCGTGGCAAAACTGGACAGTGAAAATAATCTGGAACAGTTGGCGCTGGGCGTCGATGTACGTAGCACGCGGGCGGATTTACAAGAATTTGATCATGTATTTGAACAGCTGCAACAGCATGGTTCGGTTGATATTATCTATTTGACCACGCAGGATCAGGAGCTGATCGCCCGCTTTAGTGCTTCGCGTCGGCCACATCCTCTGGCGTCGCGCTTTAAAAGTCTAAATCAATGCATTCAGGAAGAAAAAATCCTGTTGATGCCGATTCAGTTGCGTTCTACGGTGCATATCGATACCACTGACAAAAGCGTGCATGACCTGAAACATACCTTATTGTCCAAGCTCGGACAGGCCGATAACCTGATCCTGATTCTGCAATCCTTTGGTTATAAGCATGGCATTCCACTGGATGCCGATTATGTCTTTGATGTCCGGCATTTGCCTAATCCGCATTGGGAACTGGAACTGCGCAAATTTTCAGGGCTAGATCAGCCGGTGCAGGCATTTTTACAAAAGAGCGATCAGGTCGAGGACATGTTCAATGATCTGTATCATTTTCTGGACAAGTGGTTGCCGACCTTTGCCGAAGGGCATCGTCATTATATGACCGTGTCGATTGGCTGCACCGGTGGTCAGCATCGTTCTGTTTATATTGTGGATAGACTAAAAAAAGCCCTTGAGGCAAAATGGTCTATTCAAGTCCTCCATCGAGAAATGAAGCACTGGTCATGATTGATACGACAGTTGACGTAATTAATAAACTGGGTTTACATGCACGCGCATCTGGTAAACTGATAGAAGTTACCACCAAATTTCGTTCCAGTATCCAGATTGGCAAGGCTGACAAATTGGTAGATGCCAAAAATATCATGTCATTGCTCATGCTTGGTGCAGGCAAAGGAACAACTTTACGCTTAGTGATTGAAGGAGCAGATGAGGACAAAGCCTTATCTGAAATTCAGGCACTATTTGCAGCAAAATTTTATGAGGCAGATTAATCGTGGCACGTCGACCGAACAGTTTAACTGAAGAAGATTTTGATTCTTTAGAGGGACGCGCAAGTAAGACCGAACAGAAAAAAGCAGTCCAGCGTATGGCTGCTTTAGGTGCGCAGCTTGCAGAGCTGAGCGCTAAACAAATTAAAAACCTACCCGTAGATGAGCGTTTGATTGACGCCTTGCTTGATGTGCAGGCAATTAGTTCACATGAAGCACGTCGCCGTCAATTTTCACGGATTGGTAAATTATTACGCAATGAAAATGAAACTGTAATTTTGTCTTATTTAACACCCAAACAAGGTCTTAAAAAGACAGCCCAATTACAGCGTTGGGTGGATCGAATTGTCAAAGATGGTGATCCGGCCATCAATGAATTTACCAAAACCTATAATGCGACAGAGCGTCATACCTTACGTCAACATTATCTTCGGGTACATCGTGATTTAAAGAATCAAGCACCTGAAGAAGAAGTGAATGCTTCTAAATTAAAGCTGTTTAACTATGTACAGCAAGTGGCGTTGATTTCTGACAATTAAGCAGCCATGTAAAAAGGCGGTCTTTTTTAGGCCGCTTTTTTATAGCTGTTTTGAACTGATTGGTTTGACTTGGACATGCATAGTCTATAAGTGGTCTATCTTAATATTACTATTCCAGCTTCTAAAACTGCATTGATGATAAAAAATACAAAATTTCTGCAATTAATTTGTTAATGAATGTAAAATCTTTACAATTCTCAGTGGCTTTTTTGGCCTGTTTTTAGTCAATATCCTGATATTTAAATATTTCGTAGACTGGAATTGTTAAGATAGTTTTAAAAATTAAAAAATAATTCTGAGTGTTATTAGATAGATGAGACCTGATATAAAATTTCTTTTTAATCATAAGGTCAAGTTATATAATTGAAAAATCATTAGCTTTTACTCCAAATAGAGTAAAAAGCTATAGTGGGTATTTTTTAGTCAATAGTGTGTTACAGTAAATACAAATAAACATGCTTATTTTAGGTGAGATATATTAATTTCAAATACTTATGTAGGTTTTTTTCGAATAGTAAATTTTCAAGTTATTCTTAATCAATTAAATATCAGTGCTTTGCGGTTAAGAATGTATCTGGATAGAAACAGGTTAACAAATCCTTTAACCTATAGGTGAGTTTTCATCGTTGAGTAAATATAGAATCTTTGTTATTGATTGTATGAATTTGGTCGGCAGTGTTTTCTATATTCCATAAACATTCAGAGAGGCAGACATGGAACTAAAACTGCTAGAGGTCGGTCAGAATACGGAGCAATTAAGCTCGTGCCGTATATCTCTCATTTTAGGTGTCTATACCTCCAACAACCTATTAGACACCTTTTGTAAGATCGCCCGTAAAGTTTTAAACGTTAAAACCAGTATTATCGGCTTCCACACGGAACCCTATATCTGGTACAGCTGTCCGCGCGGTTTTCGGGCCTTGCACGCCCCACAGGAAGTGAATCTGCCTGCGTATCTGCAACAGTCAGATGTCATTGACCAGACGCATCCTGCTTATACAGAATTGTCAAATTATGTGAAAGATCTCGGTGTAGCGCATCAGAGATTAGTCGCCTTTAATTTAAAATCAAGTAGCGGTGTGTCTTTTGGACAGGTCATTTTCTTTGATGATCAGACTGAACTGTTCGATCAGGACGATATTGCCACCATCAAACAATTTGCTGAAAGTTTAGTGATTCGAATTCAGCTCAATCAAGAACATACTGAGTTGAAAGAATTATACGAGCAGCAATGCGCACAAAATTTCAGTAAAACTAAATTTTTCCAGATTATTGCGCATGATCTGCGTGCACCGTTTCACGGCTTGCTCGGCTTTTCCGAAGTACTGGCACAGGAACGTGACACACTGGATGAATCCAGTATTCAGAGTATTGCGGATTATTTATATGATAATGCACAATCGACCTATAACCTGCTGGAAAGCCTGCTGACTTGGGCGATGGCAGAGGGTGGGCGCTTTGTTTATCATCCGATCAATTATGAATTGAAACAGTCCAGCAAGATTGTATGTGGTGTTCTGAAAAGTTTGGCCTTAAATAAAAAGATCGAACTGGTCGATAATATTCCTGAAGACATCAAGGTACATGCGGATATCAACATGATTACCTCTGTCTTGCAAAACCTGGTGTCGAATGCGCTTAAATTTACCCCGGTGAATCAAGGCGGTAAAGTGATTTTAGCTGTAGAGATGGAAGGCGAGCAGGTCAAGATTACGATTCAGGATACTGGCCTGGGCATGACCGAAGAACAGATGCAGAATCTGTTTAAACCGACTTTGGGTGTGAGTGTCAGAGGCACAGCTGAAGAGAAAGGGGTAGGTTTGGGTCTGGTACTCTGCAAGCGCTTTATTGACCTGAACCATGGTCAAATTGCTGTAGATTCCAAAGAGGGCCGTGGTACGACCTTTACTGTGCATTTGCCGATGGTTACCAATGATCATCAGGCGCTAGTGCTTGAAGATGTACATGCCGAGCAATCTTAAAAGGTAAATTTCAAACTAAAACATTCCCACTGAGACAAAACTCCTGCTATCTTTAGTGTGAAAGAGGACTCCACCCAACATTAGGGTGGAGGTGAATTTCACGACTTTTTTTTAGTGCAATATGATAGAATAATTTGCATTAAGTTTCTGTATCTAAATAGATTTAAGGCGAAATGAAGATCAACAAAGCGTACAAATTTAGGCTTGAGCCTAATGCGGAACAGGAGCTTGTTTTAAACAAGTTGCTTGGCTCTGCACGTTTTGTTTGGAATCAAATTTTAGCTGTTTCGTTCGAGATGCTTGCTAATAATGAGCGAATCAACAAAGTTAATTTAGTCAATAAAATTCCTGAATTACGCAAAAAACCTGAATGTGCTTTTCTAGAAAACAGCTCAAATGGCGTTTCACTCCAACAAAAAGTTCGTGATCTTGGTGATGCTTGGGGGGAAGTTTTTTAACAAAAAGGAACAAGCTAAGTTAAAGCAAAAACCATTTAGAGCTAAGAAGCCACGATTTTTTAAATTATCCGATGGTGGTGAAGTTCAACTTAGACCACTTATGCCACGATTCAAAAAGAAATCTGATGGTTATGATTCCATTCGTATTGTTCAATTTGGCAGATATTGTTGGGTTAAAGGCAACCAAGTTAAGTTACCTAATGACATTGGCGTTGTGAAATTCAGAAAATCACAAAATATTGTGGGTGAGATTAAGAACGTCACAATCTCAAAGCATGTCGGGAAATGGTATGTGTCATTTGGTGCTGAAAACACAGTAGAAGCACCAGTCCACCCATCAAAATCAGCCGTTGGCATTGATTTAGGTGTTAAAAAGTTAATTACAACGTCTAGTGGTCAAGTATTCGACCCGATCAATAGTTTCAAGGCCAATCAAGTAAAGTTGGCTAGGCTTCAGCGCAAGCTGAGAAAGAAAAACAAGTTCAGTCAAAATTGGAAAAAGCTGAATCTCAAGATCAATACATTACACCATCATATTGCCAATATTCGGCATGACTACTTGCACAAAGTCACCACAACGCTCAGCAAAAACCACGCAATGATCGTAGTTGAGGACTTAAAAGTAGCCAATATGTCGAAGTCAGCGAAAGGCTCAATCGAGAAAAAAGGAAAGAATGTTAAAGCCAAGTCCGGCTTAAATAAATCAATCCTGGATCAAGGTTGGTCAATGCTTGTTAATATGTTGGTGTACAAACAGCAATGGCGAGGTGGTTTACTCGTTAAAGTTGACCCTAAATATACAAGTCAGACTTGTAGTTCATGTGGTCACGTTGCAAAAGAAAATAGGCTTACTCAAGCAAACTTTAGTTGTGTCGAGTGTAGCTTTGGCGAGAATGCAGATATTAATGCTTCTCGCAATATTTTGGCGGTAGGACATACCGTTTTGTCTGTGGAGGGTGGATGCGGTAAAGGTCGCCTTGCGAAGCAGAAAGCAAGTGAAATCCGTGAGGAAGTCACCTAAGAGCTTTTACTTTTAGAATCCCCCACTTGAACATCGTGAAAGTGGTGGGAGTATGTCAAAACTAAGCAGAATGTTTCAGGGGAAGAGTTGAGTGATGAATGCGGCACAATTGCAGAAAACCTTAAGAGCTAGCCAATATACCGAACAGGTATTGGCCAATCACCAGAGTTTACTGGAACAGGATTATGCAATTGATCAGTTTCAAGGCTCACTCAGTCGGGAATATATTGATCAGCTGGTGCAGCACTGCATCCTAAATATAAGCGATGAAGCAACGTGGATGCGCGCAATGCGTATTTTGCGGGCTCGATTGATGTTTCGTTGGATCTGGCAGGATGCCAATCAACTCACCGATGTCATTACCCTCACCCAAGAACTCTCCGATTTTGCCGATGCGTGCATCTGTGCGGCGAAAGATTTTGCCCGTATTCCGGTCGTTGCCAAGTATGGCCAGCCAATCGGCTATAACGGAAAAGTCCAAGATCTGATTGTCATTGCCATGGGGAAACTCGGCGCCCAAGAACTCAATCTTTCCAGTGATATCGACCTGATTTTTGCCTTCGATGAGCAGGGTGAAACTGATGGGCGTAAATGTATTGATGTGCAGCAGTTTTGCATCCTGTGGGGACAAAAACTCATTCATTTGCTGGATCAGATCACGGCGGATGGCTTTGTATTCCGCGTCGACATGCGCCTGCGTCCCTGGGGCGATGGTTCAGCACTAGCCATTAGTCATGCAGCCTTGGAAAAATATCTGAGCCAGCATGGGCGTGAATGGGAGCGTTATGCCTGGATTAAAGCGCGTATTGTCAATCCAAGTCCAGAAGGCGACGAGCTGCTGGAGATGACCCGTCCATTTGTATTTCGCAAGTACGTCGATTACAGCGCTTTTGAAGCCATGCGCGAAATGAAAGCCATGATCGAGCGCGAAGTACAGCGCCGTAATATTGAAGATGATATCAAGCTCGGAGCCGGTGGCATTCGCGAAGTCGAATTTATCGTGCAGGTGTTTCAGCTGATTTATGGCGGGGCCAAACTTGAATTGCAGGATCGGCAGTGTCTGGTGAATCTAAATCATCTGGATGATGCCGAGTTGCTGGATGAACAGGCGGTGCAGGATCTGGAAAATGCCTATTTATTCCTGCGCCGGGTTGAGCACGCGATTCAGGCACTGAATGATCAGCAAACGCAATCACTACCGACAGAGCCAGAGTTAAGGGCGCGTATAACGGACACACTTGGTTTTGCGGATTGGGACAGCTTTATGGCATATCTCAATGAAAAGCGTGACAAAGTGATGTATCAGTTTGATCATCTAATCAAGGAAAATGGCCCTGACACCTTGGTTGAAAGTTTTTCCCAGTTGGAAAAGAAACTCAAAGAAGTGTTGGATGATAATGCAAAGAATCTTGTCTATGAGTTTTGGAATGGGCATGCCTTAAAAAAATTACCGGCAAAGGCGGTACAACGTTTAAAAACCTTCTGGCCGCATTTAATTGAAGCCGTTTTACAGTCAGATGATCCTCAGGTGGCATTGGTGCGCTTGATGCCCTTAGTCGAATCAGTGATGCGCCGTACGGTATATCTGGTGATGTTAATCGAGAGTAAAGGGGCGTTGCAGCGACTGGTGAAGATGGCCACGGTCAGCCCCTGGATTTGTGAAGAACTGACCCATTATCCGGTGCTACTGGATGAATTCCTGTCGATGGATTTTGAATTGCCAAAACGTCAGGATCTGGAAGACTCTTTACGTCAGCAACTTTTACGGATTGAAATTGATCAGGTCGAAGACCAGATGCGGGTCTTGCGCCTGTTTAAAAAATCTAATGTTCTGGCCGTTGCCGCCAGTGATGTGCTGGCTGAAAGTCCTTTAATGAAAGTTTCCGATGCCTTGACCGATATTGCTGAAGTATCGGTGAATGCAGCGCTGCATCTGGCCTATCAGATTGTGGCAAAAAAGCATGGTTTTCCACTGGATGCAGAAGGGCAGCGCTGTTCAGTCGAGCATACGGCTTTTGCAGTCATTGGTTATGGTAAAGTCGGTGGAATTGAATTGGGTTATGGCTCGGATCTGGATCTGGTGTTTATTCACTATATGGGTGAACAGGCCGATACCGATGGACTTAAGCCGATCAGTGGCTTTGAATTTGCCATGCGGGTTGCACAAAAGTTTATGTCCCTCATGACCACGCAAACCTTGGATGGACGTGTATATGAAGTCGATACCCGATTGCGTCCATCGGGCGAAGCTGGGCTTTTGGTCACCAGTTTAAAAGCCTTTGAACAGTATCAGTTCAAGAGTGCCTGGCTATGGGAGCATCAGGCCTTGGTACGAGCCCGCCCGATTGCGGGTGAAATGAGCTTACGGAAAAAGTTTGAAGTCTTGCGCCGGGATATTTTGATTCAGCCCCGTGATGAAAATTATGTACGGGCAGAAGTACTGAAAATGCGTCAGAAAATGAAGGAGCATCTCGGTTCTTCCGCCGATCAAAAAAAAGATGGTATTTTTCATTTAAAACAAGATGCAGGTGGTATCGTAGACATCGAATTTATGGCACAGTATGCGGTGTTGGCTTGGAGTGGGACGAATAAAGATCTCGCCCATTTCTCCGACAATGTACGAATTCTTGAGGATGCCGCAAAATCAGGTTGCTTATCCAGCGACGATGCGACTGCTCTGATTCAAGCTTATCTCCGTGAACGCGCCGAGAGCCATCGCTTAGCCCTTGCAAATCAATCCATGCAAGTGTCTGCAAGCGACTGGCACGATACCCGAATGACCGTTTGCAAGTTATGGCAAAGACTGATTGATCCAAGTGCAGACTTTGCACTGGATAGTGAATAATTGTGAGAAATTGGAGTTTGTGGCATGAATTTGGCTGATCGTGATGGTTTCATTTGGCAAGATGGACAACTAGTTGACTGGCGTGAGGCAAAAACTCACGTATTAACACATACTTTGCATTACAGCATGGGTGTGTTTGAAGGCGTCCGAGCTTATGAAACCCCGAATGGAACGGCTATTTTCCGTCTTAAAGAACATACGAAGCGCTTGTTGAATTCTGCAAAAATTTATCAAATGAAAGTTCCATTTGATCAAGCAGCATTAGAACAGGCTCAAATTGATGTTGTTCGTGAAAACAAATTAGCGTCTTGCTATTTACGTCCAATTATTTTTATTGGTTCTGAAAAACTCGGTATCGCTGCAACTGACAATACCATTCATGCCGTAGTTGCGGCATGGAGCTGGGGTGCTTACCTCGGTGAAGAGGCGATGGCGAAGGGAATTCGCGTAAAAACGTCTTCATTTACCCACCATCATCCGAACGTGACCATGTGTAAGGCTAAAGCATCAGGTAACTACACCTTGTCGATTCTTGCGCATCAGGAAGTGGCGCATTCAGGTTATGATGAAGCAATGCTGCTCGACCCACAAGGCTATGTATGCCAAGGTTCAGGCGAAAACGTATTCCTGGTGCGTGATGGCGTGATTCATACGCCTGATATCGCAGGTGGTGCGCTGGATGGTATTACCCGTCAAACGATTATTACGATTGCTAAAGACTTGGGTTATGACGTAATTGAACGCCGTATTACCCGTGATGAGTTCTACATCGCAGATGAAGCATTCTTTACCGGCACTGCTGCAGAAGTAACACCAATCCGTGAATACGATGATCGTCAGATTGGTGAGGGTGTACGTGGTCCAATCACCACTCAAATCCAGAAAGCATATTTTGATGCAGTTCAGGGCAAAGACCCGAAATATGCACACTGGTTAACGTATGTGAAGTAATTAAGAATTTACTGATTGAAAAAACCTCTCATTTGAGAGGTTTTTTTTAACTGATGTACTTATTCTGCCGAACTTATGTCATCATATTCACCATCAAGAAGATTTTAAGATGAGCTTAGGCATACGCAATGAGTAACATCGTTATTTGTATGAAATGGGGAACCAAATACGGTTCGGAATACGTCAATCGTTTATACAATATGGTTAAACGACATACGACAGTCGACTTTAAAATGGTCTGTCTGACGGATCGTACTGAAGGCATTGATCCTGCAGTACAATGTTTCCCTATTCCACCTCTGGCATTGCCTGAAGGTGCGCCTGAGCGTGGCTGGAACAAGCTGTCCACTTTTGAGCCTGATCTGTATGGTTTGGAAGGCAATGCACTCTTCCTCGATCTTGACGTGGTGATTGTCGATAATATCGATGAGTTCTTTACCTATCCGGGTGACTTCCTGATTATTCATGACTGGAAACGTCCTTGGCGTATTACCGGTAACAGTTCGGTTTATCGGTTTAAACTGGGTGCTTTCCCAGGTCTGTTACCTTATTTCCGTGAACATTTTGATGAAATTCGTCAAAAATTCCGTAATGAGCAAGCCTATTTGTCTTGGTATGTAGACCGTGAAGGTAAACAGACGTATTGGCCAGAAAGCTGGTGCAAGAGCTATAAATATCACTGCCTGCAAAAAATTCCGATGGCTTATTTTAAGCCGCCTGTGAAGCCTGAAGGTGCCAAAATCATTGTTTTTCATGGCGAGATTAATCCGCCAGATGCAGTGAATGGTGGTGGTGGTAAATGGTATCGTTATGTGTTGCCATCGCAGTGGATTAAGGACGCTTGGCAGTAAGTTATAGAGTTTATTCAAGCTAATTGTTGATTAGAAGTATTATGGAAAAAATAGATTTTGTTATTGCGTGGGTCGATGGCAATGATGTAAAGCATCGACTTAAAAGGCAACAGTTTCAATCTACTAATATCGTAAAAGGTTCAGCAGAAGAAACTCGATTTGCTAGTAATGATGAAATCTATTTTTCAATTGCTTCAATTCTTAAATATGTTCCCTATTTTGGAACAATTTATATTATTACGGATGAACAGCAGCCTGCACATATTCATGATTTTTTCGAACAGGGATTATGTGCTCCTGAGCAGATAAAAATAATTGATCATAGAACAATATTTGCTGGTCATGAGCAATACTTGCCTACATTTAATTCTTTAAGTATTGAAACTATGCTTTGGAATATTCCAGGGTTATCAAAGTATTTTATTTATTTGAATGATGATTTCTTCTTTAATGCCTCATCTGAATTAGATGATTTTTTAGTTGGTGACCAGATAAAAGTCTATGGACATTGGGAAAATAACTCCTTAATTAAAGCAAAATTTAATCTACGTAAAGGTCTTAATAAATATTTTGGTAAACCTTTACAGCCTAAATATACAATTGCTCAAATGCTTAGTGCTGAATTATGTGGATTTAATAAATATTATGAAATTCATCATCGTCCCCATATATTGGATCGTGATGTACTACAAAATTATTTTCAAAAATACCCTACAACATTAGCTCAACAGATTAGGCATCGTTTTAGAAGTGCTTTTCAGTTTTTACCCGTAGGACTTAATAATCATTTAAAAATTCAGGCTAATGAAGCAGTTCTATACGATGATATTAATATTGCTTATTTAAAAAATGAAGCATTGCTATCTTTATTTTTAGAAAACTTAAATAATACCACTATTAAATTTGGTTGTATTCAAAGTTTGGATCAATTTGATCCAAAAGAAGCAGAAAAGGTATCTTTTGCTTTAATTGCTAAATTTAAAAACTATTTACCTCTATCTATTCAGCATTAAGAGTTAATCATGAAAGTTGTAACTTATTTAATTAATTTAGACGGAAGTGATGAGCGTCTAGCTGCAGCAACTCAGCAGCTTAATAGTGTGAGCTGGAGGTTTGAACGTTTTGCTGCTTATGATGGTCGGGGTAAAGCACTCTCTGAATTCATAAATTATAATGACGATCAAACTAATAAGGTATTAGGTCGTAGTTTAATGAATTCCGAGTTAGGTTGTTATTTAAGTCATTATGGATGCGCTGAAAAATTTTTAGCCACTGATGCAGATTATTTAGTGGTTCTGGAAGATGACCTTAAAATTAATAGTGACTTTAAGATTAAAATTGACAGCATCATTGAATATTTGCACCAACATCAAGATTTAAACTGGTATCTTATTAATATTGCTGCAAAAAAGAAAAAACTAGCAAAAGATATTACGCAAATAGGGGATATAAGTCTATGGCATGCTTTTTATTTCCCAATTCGTGGCTTAGGGTTAATCTGGTCGCGGCAGGGAGCACAGTCTTTTGTTGAGGTAGGCAAAACTATAAATATGCCGGTTGATATCTTCTTCCAGTCTTGGTTAAGTCAAAATGGCAAAGGTTTAGGGATTTGGCCACCACTAGTGAAGCCAGCAGGGGTCGATAGTGATATTTTGGGAACGGTTGCTACTCAGGGGATTTCTCGTAAAGCACTTGAAAATAGAAGCAGCTCCTATGGCTTTAAAAAGCAGAAGCGTATGTGGCGTGATCGTTATCATGCACTAAAATATCTGCTAAATTCTTAAAATTCATCGAATATCTTAATAATTGAATATTTATCATTAAAGGAATAAATCAATGAGCATGTTGGAAATAATTTAGATGAAAATATTTAAAAAAACTTATTATATGCTTAAGTTTTATATCATGTATTTTTACAAGATTAGAGGCACGAATTTAAAAATTCATAATTACGCAAATATGATTACGCTTAATCCAAAGCCAGAAGAAGTTAAAATACCTAAGCTGATTTGGCTGTATTGGGAGGGGGATGTACCATTATTTGTGGAAAAATGCATAGAAAATATAAAGCTAATAAATGCAAATTATGAGGTTCATTTTTTAACACCAACAACTGTTGATCAATTTATACAGATAGATTTTGATTCTTTAAATATTCATCTACCTCAGCATAAAGCTGATTTAATCAGATTTAAATTACTTTATGTTTATGGAGGAATCTGGTTAGATGCAAGTATTATCGTTTATGAAAATTTAGATTGGATTCAAGAGTTGGTTTCTCAAAATCAGACCGAAAGTTTTGCCTATTATCGTAAAAAAAACACTACCAATATTGATTCTCCAGTCATCGAGAATTGGCTTTTAGCAACGGCTCCTAACAATAGGTTTTTTAAAGATTGGTTTGATGAGTTGGTGAACGCCATGCAGGTTGGCCCTAAAACATATATCAATGAAATTAAACGTACTGTGCCAAATTATGAGAGAATATTTCAAAAGATTAGTAATTTAGAGTACCTGATTTCCTATGTGGTGTGTCAGGTGATTATGCTGAAAGCATTGCCTAGTATTACTTTAATTGATTGTGATCAAAATGCCTTTTACTATCAGGTAAAAAATAAATGGGTCAAAGAAAAAACATTAATTGAAATGGCAATCAATCATCATTCAGGTGAATACCCTAAATTGATTAAATTTGCCGGTAAAGAGCGTAAACATATAGGCGAATTTTATGAAAAAGGAATGTATTTTCAAGATTCACTGCTAGATTTCCATGATGATCAGAGTAAAACCTTATCTTAACGCTCTATCAGGTTGGATGATCTGAACCACTTAGAGGATGGTGTCTTGTTCGAGCGTTAATTTATTAAATGATTTGATAAGACTATGGGGTGAAAGATTATAAACAGACACTTTTTGACTTTCAAAGAAATAGGCTGCTGTTTCAAATGCCGCTATGATTGATTGGGTGTGCTGGTTTAATAAGGTAGGTTGTTTTGCATCTAAAGTTTCATAAAATCGTGGTAGGTCGAAGTTATTCATATCCACACCTGCAATATAGATATGTTGGTAATTTAATCCTGACATAATCTGTAATGCGGTATAAGCCACGGTATAGTAGTCAAATACTGTGTCATACATGTGTGTAGAAAAGCCAAAACCATTGTAGAAGTAATTACTCTTAACTTTTTCATCAACATGAATAGTGTTTCCCATAAAAAGTTCATTTTTACAGTTACTCGTGATTTCAATAATTTTAAATTGGCAACGAATCTGTTCGATTTTTACTTTTCTTAGAATATAGTCTAAGCAACGTGCGGTGGTGAAAAAATTGCATGCTGTGTCTAAAACCCGCTCAACGAGATCAAAACGATTTTGTACAAAATCATGATCAATAATGACATAGTGTTGAAAAGTGACCTCATTCAAAGCGATTGCTCCATTGACGCCAATATAGTCCAGTTTCTCATATTTAAAAAATTTATCAGGAATCTTTTTAATCGATGGTCCTGTTGCGATCAGCATACATTTTGAATGTTTATTCTTTAAGTTAAGCGTATGGTCTGCAATTAAGGTATTCCTAAAAAAAACTTGATCAATTTGACCCGATGCATTACGAACCACACGGTAAAAAGGCCAATAGCGTCTGTTGTGTTTGTAAGTACTCGGTTTTAAAAGTTTATAGGTATATTTTGTCAAATTTCGAACGAAATGGTTGAAAATTAAACCACACATATTCTTGTCTCTTTCATAGCTTATTTCTATGAGTTATATCAAGTTTATTTGAGAATAATCTAATTGATAAGATGATTCAGTTGCTTAGAGGGTTAATGATCTAAATTAAATGAATCACGCTTGGTTTTAAACTTGCTCAGGAGCCTCTTAAACCAAGGCTGGGATGTTTCTGACCGAGTAATGTTATTGCCCGAGTATTTTTTTTGAGATGCTTTGTGAAATTTTCCGTAGGGTGTAATTGTATAGTCCTCAAGTTGGTATCCGGCAGAAAGGGCTTCGTGATAGTATTGGTCAAAAAGTGTTGTCAGGTCCGCTCGGGGGTGAGGAATAATTTCGCCATCAAACCAATGTGTTGAATTATTGTGTTGAAGACGAGGAATTGAATATTTGTGACTAAACTGGGTGCCCATATCGGAATAATGCAAAATTTTAATCTCGTTGATACTTAGATTTTCACCATCGATGCAATTAAAATGATCATTATAAGCTTGAACCAATGACGGTTCTTTTTGAATTTGTCTCATCAGACTTTGATGACTGGCAGGGTTACTTTTTAATTCCTCAATTCTAGGAAGAAAATGTTTGGCCTTTTCACAATCCCAGACACAAGTGCATAAACGGGCTGAGCTTCCCCCCCCCTTGGCTGCCACAATAGCATTGGCTTCAATAGGATGTTCCCAGAGTAGTGCAAGATCATCGAGTACAATGACATCTGTATCCATGTAAATGGCTTTACCTTGAAATTGACAATACTCTGGAATAGCCCACCGAAATCCGGAAAAAGGTGTCGCCCAGTTTTCTGTTCTCCATCCTTGATTCGATTTCGGATCAGAATACCAATAGCTAGAAGGATCACGCGAAAGTTGCATCCAAATAATTTCTACAGGCTGCTGGGTATGTTTTTTAATGCTGTAGTCTAAAACCATCATTTGTTCTAAATCACAGTTGTTTGGGTCACAGCCTATAAAAATTTTGATTGTTTTGAGACTCATTTTTATCAATTATTTTGTGATATGATAATGTATATTAAAACAAAGACTATATAAAAACAAAGACTACATAAGATTTACTATGTTTTTTTATTTATTCTATTATAATTAAAACTTAAATAAAATAATCGAATTTATTTCAATGACTTCTTTGGTTTTTAAATAAATTACAATAACTTATGTGTATTATATTGTTATATAATTACGAAAAAAATTTAAAATTATAGTTTTTTATCACACTTTTATCTATGATTTTAAACTTAAATTGGTAGAAAATTAAAAGGATTCTTAATGTTGACAGTTTTTGGTTTTCATACAGATGATAAACTATATACGAAGCATGCTCAAATTTTAGCTGAATCAGCAAAAAAATTTAATATTCATATTCTATTAAAGCAATTTTCAAAAGATGACTGGCAAACCATTATTGCATTTAAGCCTGTGTTTATTTCGCAAATGCGTCGTGAAACTCATGGCCCACTTTTATTTGTTGATGCTGATGCTATAATTCTTGAGGATATCCGGCCATACTTCAATGCAATTGAAGAAGATATTGCAGTACATTACATAGATAATAAGCGTTTAATTAGTAGTACTATTTTTATAAATGACACTAAAAATGCACATTCTCTGATGGATGAATGGGAGAAGCGTATGTTGCAAAATCCAACTATTTGGGATCAGATTATTTTACAAAACTTGGTTGATGAGTGGCATGATGCAGGCCTTATTACATTAAAAAAGCTACCACCAAACTATACATTTATTTTTGATACATCTCGTAATTTATATGGGGATAAGATTCAACCTAGTATTGAACAATTACAAGCAAGTAGAGATAAGCGTTGGATACAGAAATATGAGCAAAGAAATTCAATTTATCAATGGATAATGCGTTCTTCTCTACTGTCAAAAAGTACTAAAAAGATTGTTAAACGACATAATGAAGTTAATGCACGAACAACAAAGTTAGGAATTGATATTAAGTTAACTTTAAGTGATTTAATTGAATAATTAAAATTTATTGATAAATATTACTTTCATCAATTATTTTCCTAAACCTTTTATACCCCCACAAATACTGTTCCGGAGCGACATTAATCATGCGCTCCATTTCTTTATTTAAGGTATCAACCGACAATTGTAAATCTTTAGATAAAATATCATTTGATAATTTAGTCACGTAAATATCATAGCCGGAAAAATCTTCACGTCTTAAACAACTAAGCCCAACTACTGAACATTGTGTTTTGGCTGCCAGTTTGGAAAGTAAGGTAGAAGATAGCGCATTTTGATTGTAGAAAAGTGAGTAGATACCACCACTTTCTTTAGGTACATGATCCGGCAATATTGCAGAAAAACCACCCTGTTTTAAATGCTTAAATAAAGCACGTACACCAGAATCATCTGTAGGAACCAGTGTGGCATTCAGGCGTTGCCGAGCTTCAAGCATAAAACGGTCAATATCCTGATTCTTACTGGGCTTGTACATAATTACAGGGGAGGTGTGCTGATTTACCCAGACATTTAAAAGCTCCCACGTACCAAAATGAGGCACCACTGCCAAGCAGCCATGAGGATTTTGCAAAGCTTTCAGGAAAATATCTTCGCCCTGCACATCTTGAATCAAAGACAGCGCATAGTCTGGTGATGATCCCCAAATCTTGACTGATTCTGCATACGTCATGCACTGACTTTTCAGGCTGCTTTTGGTCAAATCAGCCCGTTCAGCTTCCGAAAGTTCAGGATAGGCAGAGGCCAAGTTAATCTCGGTCACTCGGCGTGCAGAAGAATGGCTGAGATACAAAAGAGATCCAGCCAGTTGCGCAAGATTTTGAATGAATCTTAGTGGAAGCTTGGAGAAATTTTTGAGTAGGGTGTACATGGTATCCAGATGGTCAGATTATAGGTCTTTGTCCGGATTGCCCTTCAGCACCATATAAATCAAACCTACAAAAATCAGCAGGGCACCTAAAATACTGCTCAGGCAAAAATACACAATACGATCATTGGTATCGAGGTTGAACAGATTGTTGGCAAGGATATAGCGCATGAACAGCCATTGAACCACTGAAAATACAATAAGCATAATGCTGCGATTACGAACTGCAGGACGCATAGCCATTGCTAATTACCTTAGATTAAAAACTGTGGCTATTATGCCACTGTTCCAGATACGACTCAATCTTACAAAAAAAGCCCCGCACGAGGCAGAGCTTTTTCACTTAATACTTCAAGAATTATTCTTGAGATTCAGCTTTTGGTTTTTCACGTAAGCGAATACCAAGGTCACGCAGTTGATTTGATTCAACTGGAGCAGGTGCTTGCGTTAATGGACATTCAGCAGTCTTGGTTTTCGGGAATGCAATGACGTCACGAATAGAAGCACCACCAGTCATGAGCATCACCAGACGGTCAAGACCAAATGCCAAACCACCATGCGGAGGAGCACCGTAACGTAATGCATTTAATAAGAAGCTGAATTTCTCTTCTGCTTCTTCTTCGCCAATACCTAATGCTTCAAAGATCGCTTTTTGCATTTCAAGGTTATGAATACGCAGTGAACCACCACCGATTTCAGTACCGTTCAATACCATATCGTAAGCAACAGATAATGCTGCACCTGGGTTGTTCTTCACTTCTTCAACGCTTGATTTTGGTAGCGTGAATGGGTGGTGAACAGAGGTCCATTTGCCATCATCAGTTTCTTCGAACATTGGGAAATCAACAACCCAAAGTGGCGCCCACTCACAAGTTGATAATTTAAGGTCATGACCGATCTTCACACGAAGCGCGCCCATGGCATCGTTAACAACTTTCGCTTTGTCTGCACCGAAGAATACGATGTCGCCATTTTCAGCGCCAACACGTTTCAATAGATCAAGCACGATTGGCTCGATGAATTTCACGATTGGAGATTGAAGACCTTCGATACCTTTTTCAAGTTCGTTGACTTTGATGTAAGCCAAACCGCGTGCACCGTAGATGCCTACAAATTTGGTGTATTCATCAATCGCGCTACGTGGAAGTGAACCCGCACCCGGTACGCGAAGCGCAACGATACGGCCTTTAGGATCTTTTGCAGGACCTGCGAATACTTTGAACTCAACGTCTTGCATCAAGTCTGCAACGTCAACCAGTTTCAACGGAATACGCATATCTGGTTTGTCAGACGCATAGTCACGCATTGCATCGTTGTATGTCATGCGTGGGAATTTATCAAACTCTACGTTTAGAAGTTCTTTGAACATCTTCACGGTTAAAGTTTCCATTAAATCCATGATGTCATCGTCACTCATGAACGATGTTTCAACGTCGATTTGGGTGAATTCTGGCTGACGATCCGCACGCAAGTCTTCATCACGGAAACATTTCGCGATTTGGTAGTAACGATCGATACCACCCACCATCAACAACTGTTTGAACAGCTGTGGAGACTGTGGAAGTGCGTAGAAGCTACCGTTAGATACACGGCTAGGCACTAAATAGTCACGCGCGCCTTCAGGTGTTGCACGTGTCAAAATTGGTGTTTCAACGTCTAGGAAACCATTGTCTTCGAAGTAGTTACGAATCAGGTTGGTCAATTTAGAACGGAAACGTAAACGATCTAGCATTTCTGGACGACGGATGTCCAGGAAACGATATTTCAAACGAATTTCTTCAGAAATATTGGTGTTTTCGTCATTTAAAGGGAATGGCGGAGTTTCAGACTGAGCAAGAACTTCAATTTCTTTACCAAGAACTTCGATTTGACCGCTCACCATATTGGCATTTTCTGTGCCTTCATAACGGCGACGCACACGGCCTGTAATTTTTAATACAAATTCTGAACGTACTTTATCAGCAGTTGCGAATGCTTCAGGAGTATCTGGGTCAATAACCACTTGAACAAGACCATCACGGTCACGCATGTCAAGGAAGATTACACCCCCGTGGTCACGGCGACGGTGTACCCAACCGCATAATGTTACGGTTTGGTCAATTTGAGCTTCGGTTAAAGAACCGCAGTAATGAGTTCGCATCATAGCGTTAGAAATCCAACTATATGGGTTAAGGTCAGCGAATACGTAAACAGCGTACCGCTTTGAGTAAAGGTAGGATTATGCCTCTTTGGGCATGTTGTCACAAGAACTTGGGTCAAAAACAATATCATTTTAAAGTGAATAGGCGCAAAGCCAGTGCTTTGTTTAATCCATCCTGTGCTCTCTGTCTAAAAATAAAAACAGTAAACAGCCCAGACTGAAGGTGATCAGAAAGCCTTGGCTAAATTCATTGATCGAGCGACCAGTAAAATAATAGAGGTCTGATTGCCAGACTTCCGTAGAAATATAGCGCGCATAATCCCAGACAGAAAATAGGCCGGTAAATATAGAAAAGAGCAATAAGCCCCAGGCAAAGGATTTGATTTTCACACTGACTGCAAGATATTGCTGATGAGTTTTATAGTAATGCAGGCTCATCCACAGGATAAGAGGCAAGACAATCACTGAGGTGCCAATCTGTAAAATCCGGTGCAGCGGATAACTTTGTCCAAACAACTGAAAATGTTGGGCTAAGACGTCATGAAAGGCAAAAGTTCGAAAATCGACGTGGGTCAGTCCATCCCAGATTAAATGGGTAGCTGTACCGACGATCAGTGCCAGACACATTACCAGGATAAATTTTAGTGCTGAAAGGATATTGTGAATCTTTAAATCATGCTGAATACCGATGCAACGGTAAATCACGGGCCGGTAAATCAGGTACCAGACCGCACAAAAAGCCAGACCGATCCAGAGATCTGGATGAATCAGCGAAGACCATAAATGGGTAATATTAGAATTAGTATGAGTAAACAGACGATAAAGATCTGGAACCATGCTGCCAATGGCCAGCGCAGCAACAGGGAGTCTATTCCCAGTCAAATATGAAATAGGTGGAGCAAGCACAGCATGCGATAAGGTAAAGGGCATAAAAATAGTGTTTTTAATGTAATAAAAAATATTAGAAAGACATTCTAATAAAATATTCAGCTCATTATCGTAAAGGATTGCAAAAATAATGAAATGTTATATTATAACATTCACCCAGATTACTGAATTTGAGCTTCGGTCATGTCCTTCCCTAAGAATCTAATAACATTGTCAATTTTTGCTGTAGTTGCGCCTACAGTATTTGCAGAGCAATCCTCATCTTCTATCCCGGTACAGACCCTGGACACGATTCAGGTGCAAGCTCATCCATTGGTGCAGACTGCGGCAGATTTTGCGGTTGCAGATCATGTCGTGGATCAGAAAGCACTGTCTGAACGCGCCACCACCATTGGTGATGCCTTGGCAGATGAGCTTGGTGTTTATTCTAATCAATATGGTTCAGGCTCGAGTCGTCCTGTGATTCGGGGTCAAGATGGTCCACGTGTGAAAGTGTTGCAGCATGCTTCTGAAACAGCGGATGTATCCACTTTATCTCCTGACCATGCAGTAACCGTTGATCCGATTCTGGCGAAACAGGTCGAAGTGATTCGTGGTCCATCTACGTTGCTTTATGGTGCTGGTACAGTCGGTGGTTTGGTGAATGTCACTGATCAAAAAATTCCAACCCAAATGCCTGAAGATGGTTTGGAAGGTTCAGTTGGCGTACGTTATAACTCAGGCAGTGACGAAAAACTCGCAAATGCAGGTGTAACTGCAGGGATTGGTGAGAATTTTGCCTTACGTATTGAAGGCTCAAAACGTAAAGCGAATGATTATATTGCACCGGATTATTTTCATGAGCATGATGACGAATTAGAAAAAGAACGTCGTGTGGGCAATACTTTTGCTGAAGGGCAAACAGTCAATATTGGCGGATCATGGATTCATGATCGTGGTTTTGTCGGTCTGTCTTATAGCAACCGTCAGGATCAGTATGGCTTGCCAGGGCATAGTCATGAATATCATGGTTGTGTTTTACATGGTGATCATTTTCATGGTTGTCCAACACCTGACCCAGATGCACCAGCCCATGAAGAGCATGGTGGACCATGGGTAGATTTAAAATCTGAACGCTATGAAGTACGCACCGAACTGGAACAGCCTTTTGCCGGTGTTGAAAAACTACGTGCACATGCCAGCATTACCGATTATGAACACAATGAACTTGAAGAAAGTGAAGTCATTAGTAACTTTAAAAGCAAAGGTTATGACGGCCGTTTAGAGTTGGTGCATGTGCCAGTTGCAGGCTGGGAAGGGGTGATTGGAACCCAGATTTCACAGCAAAAAATTAATCTTGCCGCATCAGAGCATGACCATCATGAAGATGGCGATGAGGACGATGAAGAACATCATGTTCATGGTTCAGGTGTCGTGATGCCGGACACAAAAACTGACAAATTCAGTCTTTTTGCTTTAGAGCATAAGCAACTTGGCGATGTGCATGTTGAACTTGGTGCGCGTGTCGATCATCAAAAAGTGAAAGTAGATTCGGATCAGAAAGATTATTCGGGGACTGGTGTCTCTGCATCCGCTGCTGCCAACTGGGAATTTGCACCGAACTACAAACTTTCTGTAGTGGGATCACATCAGCAGCGTTTGCCTTTAGCTCAAGAACTCTATGCTGATGGCTTGCATTTTGCGACCAATACCTATGAACTAGGTAATCCTGATCTCGATAAAGAAACTTCAAATAATCTCGAGTTAGGTCTGCATTATGAAGGGGATAAACTGGATTACCATGTGCATGTCTATCACAACTGGTTTGATGATTATATCTATGGCGAAACGGTAGCGCAGAAAGGTAATTTACGTGGCGTGCAATATACCCAAGACAAAGCTAGATTCTATGGTACAGAAGCACAAGCCGGTTATCAGATCAATGATATGTATAAGCTCAGCGTCTTTGGGGATTATGTGCGTGGCAAGATTGAAGGCGAAAATGCACCACGGGTACCTGCAGGTCGCTTAGGCACCAAAGTCGAAGCAGACTTTGCCGATGGCTGGTCAGGTTTGGCTGAGTATTATCATGTCTTTAATCAGGACAAAATCGCCAGCTATGAAGATGAAACCCAAGGCTACAATATGGTGAATGTGGGCTTAAGCTATGCCAATAGCCTTGCAGATAACAATGCTTATAGGGTTTATTTCAAGGCCAACAACCTGCTTGATGATCAGGTGTATTCACATACTTCCTTCCTGTCGAATATTCCGCAGGTGGGTCGCAACTTTACTGTCGGCGTGCAATATGATTTCTAACAGGTCTACTGAAATAATTGACCAAATCATCTAGATCTCACTGAAATCTACTTGAAAAATCATAAGATAAAACCTAGCCTGAGTATATTGGGTTAGGTTTTATCTTATGCGTATCTTTCAACGAATTCACAATAAATTGAACTGGTCGAATCGCCGTTATGCGACTTTGATCATTAGTATGCTGGCCGTGGGTTATCTGGCTTCAGCGATCTACCACACTTATAAGCCTTTGCCGGAAGGTCTGAATTACACAGGCAAAATGCGTCATGCCGAAGTCAAATTTCTGGCTGATCAGACTTATCTGGATGCCGAAGGAAAACAGCATCTAGATCATCGCATTTTTAATGAAATGCTGCATATGATTGAAGAAGCCAAATCGCTGATCGTGCTGGATATGTTTTTATTTAATCAGCAAACGGGGGCATCTACGCAGGAACATCAGGCATTAAGTCAACAACTGACGGATGCTTTAATCAGTAAACGTCTGCTGCAACCTGAGGTAGAAATCAAATTTATTACCGATCCGATCAATTCGGTCTATGGCGGAATTCGATCCGAGCAGTATCGAGCCCTACGTCAGCACGGTGTTGATGTGATTGAAACCAATCTGACGCCATTGCGGGCTTCCAATCCAGGCTGGTCGGGCTTCTGGTATATCTGTTGCCAGGGCATTGGCAATAATCCGGAAAAGGGCTGGTTGCCGAATCCATTTGGAACAGAAAAAATTACCCTGCGCAGTTATTTTGAGCTGTTTAACTTTAAAGCCAATCATCGTAAAACCATGGTGGTAGATACCGATCAGGGCTGGAAAGCACTGGTCACATCCATGAATCCGCATGATGGCAGTTCACGCCATTCCAATATCGGTTTATTGGTCTGGGGTAGCACCGCTGTGGATATCCTGAAAACCGAGCAATCTGTCGGCATGATGTCACAAGCCAATATGCCTGCCATTGTCGCCGGGGATTTTCAGGCAGACAGCAGCCAGCCACAAGTTCAGGTGCTAACTGAAAAAGCTATTTATGATGCGATTTTGAATCTCATTCAGACCGCCAAAGCCAATGAGCAGATTGATCTGGCGATGTTTTATCTGTCTGAGCGCAAAATTATTAAAAGCCTGATCGCGGCACATGAGCGTGGTGTCAAAGTCCGGGTTTTACTCGATCCAAATAAAGATGCTTTTGGCCGTGAGAAAAACGGAATTCCAAACCGGCAAGTGGCTTGGGAACTGCATAAAGCAGGTATTGATGTGCGCTGGTGCCGTACTCAGGGTGAGCAATGTCATAGCAAAATACTGATGAAGCGCAATGCTCAGCAAGCTGAAATGATTTTAGGCTCGGCTAATTTTACCGTACGGAATCTGAAAAACTATAATCTGGAAACCAATATGCGCGTGCTGGGGCAGCCTCAGGCCGAAGTGTTCAAGGATGCCCAGCAATATTTTGACGGTGCATGGTCAAATCTGAATGGTCGTTCGATGAGCGTAGATTACACTCAATATGCAGAAAACTCGTTCTTTAAATATTGGCTGTATCGTTTTATGGAATGGAGTGGCTGGTCGACGTTTTGATTTTAAATCCCTCCTGACCTCCCTTTTAAAAAAGGGAGGAAAGTCCCTCTTTAAAAAAAGAGGGATTTAGGAAGATTTTTTATTATCAGCTTTTTGATTCTGGATTTGGCGGAACCAGCTGATCCAGCTCTTTATCCGTTAATTGATCCAGCTCAGAAATATCGGTTTTAATTTTCCATTGCGCTTCATCATCGACCGGATTTGGCAAACGCGCTTCTAACCAGTCACAAACCACATCTGGCGGGAAATCTGCGTGATTACACTGGATCACCCAAGACAGGAAATCTTTGGCTATACCATTCATATATGGCGGTGGAGAAACTGGAAGGAACTGAGTTGGAAGACGTTCATTTTTAGAAATATAGTTCAGGACATGACCTAGTTCTTGCACAGTTTGCCAAGCCAGCGGATGATCTACATTGATCTGAAATTTAAACCACCATGCCTGCTTGCCATCTGAACCATAGCTATCAATCCGTTCTTTCTGAACACTCGGCACTTTAGAAAAATATTCATGCAAACGATCGAAATTTAAATCAGACACAGTATTCAACTCGAAACATTAAAAAAGTGATTTTAGCATAAAGCCACAGGATGCCGATGAGCCCGCTAGATTGAAAATAGGCAAGCGCATTACAAAAAATTGCAGGCTCAGCAGCCTTATCCATATTTTCTGCATCTATTTTGTTTAAAATATAGACAAGGTATTAACAGGAAGCGCAGATGAAAATAGTATTCTTGAGTGCAATATTCGCTGCATTGCTATTGGGAGCTTCTACACAAAGTATGGCTGGCAATGCTTGGGTGGGTTATGGTGGTGTAGACCGATCTGTACCGAAGTATCGCAGCGCACCACGATCTTATGATCCACCACGGCAGCATTATCCGCAACGTCCGCTGCCACCAAGACCACATTACCCGCAACGACCACCATATTGGGGCTATCCACCTGCACAGAGTCAAAGTGGATTAAACATTCAGTATCAGGCACCGACCACTATTTATCAAAATTCGAATAGTTATAGCTGGGTCAATGGTGATCCGAATGTTGCCCGGATTGAAAGTTCGAGATATACGGTAATTACCGATTGGCAGCGTTTAGGGTTACCAGCACCACCGCGTGGCAGCTACTGGATTTATGAAAACGGACGCTATGTGCTGGTGCCGAATCGTTAAACTGCTCTAAACTCTGAACGGATAATTCAGTTATAAACGTCAATAACTCAAAAAGACCAAAATAGTTCCCTCTCCTGTGAGGAGATGAGTAGCACTGCTACGCAAGGGAGAGATTGCTTGAGATAAATCTCCCAAAACCCTAAACGAGGCTTAAGTATTACTTTAAGCTGAAGTGCAAAAAAAAGAGGGCTTAAAAGACTATGCCAATTCATCATCTTCTGGACGCGGTGTTTTGCCAAGGGGTAATGGCTTTTCACTATGTTTGTCACGAATCACGGATGGATAAGTCCATGAGGCATAGCGCACCACTAATATCGCAAAGGCCAGAATCAGAATCGAACCAGTAATAATCACCAGATCCATGCTGGCTTTATGCGTGTGTTGAATATCTGCAATCAGCAAACGGGTCAGTGCAGTAATGGCAATATAAATCAGGAAACGTACTGGCATATGGTTGGTTTTGAAATAGATGCCGACCATGGCACCAAGTTCCAGATAAATAAACAACAGAAGAATGTCGTCAATGGTGGCGAACTGTTTCACGGTCAGAATGTCAATGACGGTATGGCCAGCGGACCAGATCACCATACAGCCAATAATAAACAGCGCAATATAATGAAAGCTTTCTACAGCAAGATTGCCAAGACGGTCGAGGAGAGCTTCAAATTTTTCAATTTTCGGACGTGATTTAGACATATTATCCTCCTGATTTTTCATGTGAAATAAAGATAGTTGCAGAATAACGTGCAAAGATCATGCACAGAATGATTGAATGAAAAATAAAGATTAAATTATTTGAACTTTTGCGCTTTTTTTAGACTAAATTGCTATATTGTATGGGTGGTAACATTGAATAAATAGGAGAAAAAAGTGTTAGATAAAATTCAAACAAAAATTAGCCAATTAGAAGCCGGAAAAAAATTAATCCTCGGCGTAGGCATTAAGGCTGAAGATATGCAAAAGGTGGTGGAGCTCTGCGAGTCTTTAGAGTCAGAGGGGAATATCAAAATTGTGAATAAACATTCGAATCCGAAAAGCAATAATCAGACGGATACCTTGCTAATTCAAAAAGTTTAATTGTTGCATTTTCATAAAAAACGCCTGCTGATGCAGGCGTTTTTATTGCAGATTTTCAGCTTAAGCTTGAGTCGTGAAATAATCTTCAGAGAAGTTCATGATGACGTCAGAACCTGATTTCACTTTAGTAATGCGTAATGCCAGTTCAGGCAGAATGCGTTGCACAAAATAACGTGCCAAAGCGAGTTTGTTCTGATAGAAATCACCCTCTTTATTTTTCGCTGCATTGGCAATGCGCGCAAACATATAAGAGAAACTCAACAGACCTACAGCGTGCAGATAGTCGACTGCGGTCGCATTCGGAAAGTCATGACTTTCTCTTGCTGCTTCCAGAATATACTGAGTCACTGATTCAACTTCAGTCGCTGCATCCAGTGTGGCATCTTTAATGAAGTTCAGGTCTGCATCCAGACTATTGGCAAAGTCACGGATTTCAGAGATATATTCAGAGATATATTCGCCGCCACATTTAATGGTTTTACGGCCGATCAAATCTTGTGACTGTACGCCGTTGGTGCCTTCATAGATCTGGGAAATACGCAGGTCACGGATACATTGCTCCAAGCCCCATTCACGGATATAGCCATGACCACCGAAGACCATTTGTGCATCTAATGTCGCTTGGAATGCGGTATCCGTTAAATACGCTTTCGCGATTGGTGTTAATAGCGCAACACGGTCATTGGCTTTTTTCACCGCTTCAGGATCAGTCGAGAATTTGGTGATATCCAACTGTTGACCTACATACACGGCGAATGCACGTGAAGCTTCATTATTGGCACGTACATTCAGCAGCATACGGCGTACATCACCATGCACTAGAATACTGTCCGCAGGTTTGTTTGGTGATTGAACGCCAGCCGCGCTGCGACCCTGTAAACGGTCTGTCGCATATTGCGCAGCGTTTTGATAAGCGAATTCAGAAGCACCTAGGCCTTGGATACCCATCGACAGACGTTCGTAGTTCATCATCACGAACATCGCAGCCAGACCTTCGTTTTCTTTACCAACCAGGTAACCTTTGGCACCGTCAAAGTTCATTACACAAGTCGCAGATGCCTTGATCCCCATCTTGTGTTCGATTGAACCTGGGCCGACCGGGTTACGTTCGCCAATAGAACCATCTTCATTCACCAAGAATTTCGGTACGATGAACAGGGAAATACCACGAGAGCCGGCAGGCGCATCTGGGGTTTTCGCTAGAACGAGGTGAATAATATTTTCCGCCAGGTCATGATCACCACCCGTGATGAAAATCTTGGTGCCGCTGATGCTATAAGTGCCGTCTTCGTTACGTTCAGCTTTGGTCTTGATAATACCCAGATCAGTACCGGCATGTGGCTCGGTTAAGCACATCGTGCCTGACCATTCACCTGAATAAATTTTAGGTAAATAGGTTTCTTTTTGTGCTTGTGAAGCGTAGCTGTTCAGCGCCATGCCTGCACCAACAGAAAGCAGTGGATAGAGCATGAAAGATGGGTTGGTCGCGAACAGCATTTCATCAGAAAGTACCGTTAGCATTTTCGGCATTTCCTGGCCGCCCCATTCCATATCTGCGCCCAGACCAATCCAGCCACCTTCTGCATATTGTTTGAACGCTTCTTTAAAGCCAGCAGGTGTGGTCACATTACCATTTTCAATTTTTGCGCCTTCTTCATCGCCGGTACGGTTCAGAGGAAGCATGACGTTTTGAGAAAATTTTGCCATTTCTTCAAGAATCGCTTCTGCTGTCGCAGCATCCAGATGCGCTAGATTTTCATTGGCCTGCCAGAATTGTTCTGCATTGAAGACATCGTTCAGGATGAATTTCATATCGGCAAGTGGCGCGTTATAAATTGGCATGGTGTGTCACCTGTTTATTGTTTGATTAAATGAGTTTTAATCAGTCTAAAACACTCAAAATCTGAATGTTAGACGACTAAAGGTTAATTCTGTAACTCTTTATAAAGAAAAAGGACTGCCTGTTGATTGACCGTCCTTTTTCTGAAATGTAGCTAGTCTGAGACTAACTTAGAATGCAAAGTGTTCCGCATCCAGGTTCATCAATGGCTCTACACCTGTCGCAATCACTTCAACGTGTGAACGAACGCGTGGCAGGATTTTCTTGAAGTAGAAGCGTGCTGTCGTCACTTTGGCATTGTAGAAATCAACCTCAGTGGTGCCCGCAGCCAGTTGCTCCTGAGCAACCAATGCCATACGTGCCCATAGGTAAGCTAGAGTGACATAACCAGAGAAGTACAGGTAATCCACTGCAGCCGCACCGACTTCTTCAGGGTTTTGCATTGCACGCATACCAATTTGCATAGTCAGGTCGCCCCATTCTTTGTTCAAGGCAGCCAATGGTTCAATGAATTCTTTCATTGCAGCATTGTCTTTGTGCGCTTCAGCAAATTTATGGATGATCTTAGTGAAGTCTTTCAACATTGCACCTTGCGTACCCAATACTTTACGGCCTAACAAGTCAAGTGATTGGATCTCGGTTGTTCCTTCATAAATAGTAGAGATGCGTGTATCACGTACAATTTGCTCCATACCATATTCAGAAATAAAACCATGCCCACCTAACACTTGAACGCCATGTTTTGCAGACTCTGAACCTGTTTCGGTTAAGAACGCTTTTGCGATTGGAGTTAGGAGCGATAAGATGTTGTCAGAAGCTTTACGTTCCTCTTCTGTTGCCGCTTGTTCAACGATATCTGCATGTAGACACAATAGATACACTAGCGCGCGACCACCTTCTGCAAATGCTTTTTGCGTCAACAGCATGTTGCGTACCGCAGGATGCACAATGATTGGATCTGCTTCTTTTTCAGGTACTTTCGGGCCAGAAAGAGAGCGCATTGCCAGACGATCTTTTGCGTATGCAAGCGCGCCTTGGAATGAACCTTCAGATGCTGCAAGACCTTGAACTGCTGTACCGATACGTGCTGTGTTCATGAACGTGAACATGCAGTTCAGGCCGCGGTTTTCAGGTCCAATCAGAAAACCTTTCGCGTTTTGAAAGTTTAGCACACAGGTGGCGTTACCATGAATTCCCATTTTATGTTCGATAGAACCACAACGAACTGCGTTACGCTCTCCTAAAGAGCCATCTGCATTTACATTGAACTTCGGTACGATAAATAAAGAAATACCTTTGGTGCCTTTAGGTGCACCTGGCAAACGTGCCAATACAATGTGCACGATGTTTTCTGCCATGTCATGTTCGCCAGCAGAGATAAAAATTTTCTCGCCAGTGATGGCATAACTACCGTCGGCCTGAGGTTCGGCCTTGGTGCGAATAATACCTAAATCAGAACCTGCATGTGATTCGGTTAAACACATGGTACCCGTCCATTCACCTGAAACCAGTTTAGGCAGGTAAGCGTCTTTTTGTTCATCTGAACCGTGATGTTCTAAAGTACGTACGGCACCATGAGAAAGACCTGGGTACATGCCCCATGCCCAGTTTGCTGTACCTATCATTTCTGAAATCACGTTTCCTAGAGAAACAGGTAGAGCTTGACCGCCATATTGTTCTTCAGCAGACAGCGATGGAAAGCCAAGTTCGATGTATTTTTGGTACGCTTCTTTAAAGCCAGTCGGAGTCGTGACAACGCCGTCATTCCAGGTACAACCTTCACGGTCACCGGTCTGGTTGATCGGAGACAATTCGTTTTCACAGAAGTCGGCCGCAGCTTCTAAGTACTGATCTACTAGCTCACGGCTTACGTTTTCTTGGAATGCAGGGAGATTTGCATAGTGTTGTTCAGCATTTAATAATTCATGCAACACAAATTGCATATCACGTAAAGGCGCTTTGTATTGTGGCATATCGGTTTCCTCAATACTGGTTGAACCAGCGTTATAATCTTAGATGAACTAAAACCTGTCTTCATTGACACGGTTTGGAATGATCTAATCGTGCAACAACTTCCCCTGCGGTACAAGCTTTTCGGGGTGTTTTCTTGGTGACTGTAAAGTCAAAGATTAATCTGTATGATGCATTAAAGGTCTTGAGTATAAAGACTTTAGTCATATTCTGCAGGAAAGGAATAGTCAACTGTATGCATGAAAGAGCACGCAATAAAAAAGCACCCGAAGGTGCTAGTCGTGAAGCCTTGATTCCTATGCATTAATAAGCAGAGACTGTAGGCTGGAAACGGACATGACATTTGCCATTGATGGTTTGTTCACCCATCTTGATCTGTGCAGCAGTCCCGTCTTTTTTGCTTTGACAGGCTTGTAGCATGGCTTGTTGATGTGCCTGGTGTTGAGCGAGGCGCTGATCAAACTGTTTAGTCAATTCTGCACGTTTGGCATCCGTCAAGACTTCACCGTGCATCATGCCTCTACGCATATCGGCACGCATCGGACGATGCTCAGCTTTCATGTCGCGATGGCTTTTCATCTCTTTATGATCTGCTTTAAAGACCATCTTGCAGGTGCCGTCTATGGTTTTATCGCCAGTCTTGATTTGAACAGCCGAGCCCACAGCTTTATTGTCGCAGGCCTGTTGAAGCTGTTTGGCAAACTGCATGCGTTCTGCACGCTTTGCCTTAAACTGTTCACGCTGTTCGGGAGTTAGATGCTGTTTTTTGCCTTCATGATGTTTCATCATATGGGGGTGATCATTGTTTGGGACATTACTGGTGGATTGACAGGCAGTCAACGCACCCATTGATAAAACACTTGCACTGATTAAAGCTATTTTTGTCATGGTTTGCATTGTATTTATCCCCGTCAAGAAGCTGATTCTATGTCAGATAAAGATTAAACAATAAAGATGAAGAAACAATGAAGAGTTTTTTGCTGCGGTGTTCGCTACAATAATGAATATAGAAGAAAAATTGAGATTTCTATTTTGAACATTCGCCGCATTCCCATTGCATTACGTCTATTTTTGACCGTGCTGTTGACCACGCTGGTCATTACCACGGTAAGTCTGGGTGTATTGCATCTGAATATGCAGCGTAATTTCGCCCGTTATGTCGCTGATGTCGAAATGCAGAAGCTGGATTATGTGATTGAAAATCTGGCAGATGTCTATGCAGTCTATCAGGACTGGGGCAATGCGATTCAGGCACAGATCCTCCAGATGGAAGGTGAAGCCGCACCGGATGATTATGACCGTTTGTCACGCTGGTGGTTACGCCGTCAGTATGATATTGCCTTGCAGCAGCGTTATTTTCAGGAACAGACTCTGGCTCAGGTCGCACCCAGTATGGTAGATCCGGCGCTGCCACAACGTCAGGTCAATGAAGAAGAATTACGTGTGCTGGCATCTAATTTGCCTTCACAGTTTCAGCCCTTTGAAGGCTTGAAATTCCCGCTCAGCTCCAATCAGAATCTGTTTAGGGCTGATCGCAAGAATGGGGAACAGCCAGCACAGCAGCCGACCGGCAAGAAACAGTTTATCCAGATGCCGGATCGTCTTGGTCTCAGTTCACGTCTTTCTCTGTATGATGCCAAGCGTCGTTTTGTGGTCGGTGAGGCTTCGGATGAGCAGGTCTCTTATCGCCCAATTATGGTGAATAACCAGATTGTCGGCTATTTGGGCTTAAAACCGGTTCTGGATCAGGATGATGCCTTAAGTATCAATTTCTTTAGTAACCAGAAGCGTTATTTATTTCTGGTTTATGCACTCAGTATTTTGGCGAGTCTGATTGCGTCCTTGTTATTGGCGACTTATTTTAAAAAGCCGATTCAACGTTTGCTCAATGGTACACGTGCCTTGACCCAAGGAAATTATCAATATCAGGTTAAAGTGAACCGGAATGATGAATTAGGTGATTTATCCAATGAATTAAATGCATTGGCGGTGATTCTGGATCAGCATGAAACCTCACGCCGTCAGTGGGTGGCAGATACCTCGCATGAGTTAAAAACGCCACTAGCAGTCTTACAGGCACAGATTGAAGCGATGCAGGACGGGATTCGTAAACCAACGCCTGAACATTTTGCATCCATGCTGGCTCAGGTAAACAGCTTGAAAAAACTGACCCAAGATCTGGCAGCATTGGCACAGGTCGATGCCCAGCAATTGCAATTCTATTTCTCGACAGTGAATCCGTGGGAGGTGGTGCAGCAGGAACTTATTAACTTCCAGCCGAACTTTGAGCAGGCTGAATTGACGGTTACTGCAGATGGCGAAGGGACTGAGTTAAATCTGGATCTGGATCGTTTTAAACAGATTGTGGCGAACTTGCTCAGTAACAGTATTCGCTATACTGAAGCAGGCGGGCAGGTGCATATTCACACCACGCAAAATGATAAAGAATGGACCTTATATATCGATGATAGTCCATTTGGCCTGACTGATGAACAACTGGCGCGTATTGGCGAGCGTTTCTACCGTGTCGATGATTCGCGTACCCGAGCGACTGGCGGAACCGGACTGGGTTTGGCATTATCATGTAAAATTACGCAGGCGCTGGGCGGCAGCTTAAGCTTTGCACATTCACCACTGGGTGGTTTACGATGCAAGCTGAGCTTTCCTAAACAAATGAAACCATGAAGGGAATAGATTGATGAAACATGTCATGCTGGTTGAAGATGAAATCGAACTTGCACAGTTGGTGCGAGACTATCTGGAAGCTGCTGGTTTTGAGGTCAGTATGTTTCATGATGGGCAGGAAGCATATAACAGTTTTACCCAGCGTAAACCGAGTCTGATGATTCTGGACTTGATGGTGCCGCGTATGGACGGCCTGACCATTTGCCGTAAGGTACGTAAACAGTCGGATTTACCGATTATTATGGTGACTGCACGTACTGAAGAAATTGACCGTGTGTTGGGTCTGAATATGGGTGCAGATGATTATCTCTGTAAACCATTTAGTCCGAAAGAACTGGTCGCGCGTGTACAGGCTGTGTTACGTCGTCTGGATCGTAAATCAGAACCGGAAAGCAATGATTTATTCCGTATGGACAAATCACAACAGCGCATCTGGTATCAACAAAAAGCCTTGAATTTAACGCCGACCGAATTCCGTTTACTGGAGTTATTCCTGGAACATGTCGGACAGGTATATTCACGTGCGCAATTGCTGGATCATATTAATCCGGACAGTTTTGATGTGGCTGACCGTGTCATTGACAGTCATATCAAGAATTTACGCCGTAAGATTTCAGATGCAGCTGAAACCGGCAACCGTCATGAGTGGATTCAGGCGGTGTATGGTGTGGGCTACCGTTTTGAATATCCTGAAGATTGATTAAAAAATAAATGTGGATGTTATTATTAACCATCCACATTTATTTAAACTTGTACTTTCAGAAAATATAAATCGTTAATCTGGTCCCATAAAAACTCATAGTCTTGCATGAGTGTAATATCGTTTCCGTAAGGCTTAGGAGTTCTATAACTTAATATCGTTCCTTCTTTGTACGTACTTTTATGCCTGAAATCAAAATCACGGGTATCATCCGAATATTTTATTTGGTTGCAATAGTGGGCATGATCAGTTGCGAGAATGAAATAACAAATGTCGATTCCATTTCTCTTGTAAAGTTCTAAATTTGAAAGATCTTTAAAGACATCGTAACGGTTGTTAGGTTCCCGATGATTACTTTTCTTAAAGAATTTTAGTTCTATAGCAGCACAAGTTTGATGATCACCATCTTGATAACGAATTAAAATATCAATTCTTGCTCGCTCAGATTGACTCTTAATACTCGTTGTTTTTAAAGGTAAAAATGTTTCAAACTCTAAATGGAATTTGTCGCTTAACCTAAACTCATACAACTGCCCAAGTGTTTTTAAAATATGTCCTAATTCTAATTGGAAAGCACTTTCGTTATGTGTAATTAATCCTCCAAATGCGAGTTTGTGAGTAAGCAGCTTATATGCTGTTTCAATAATTTCACGTGTCAATTTAGTTTGATCAATTTTTTGCATGTTTTTTGAGTCTATTTATTAAGACGAACAACTCACCATCACTTCTGGCACGTCACTTGGCAATGGTGCTAAATCTTCAGGCTGTTCCAGATCTGGCTGTTTCTGATAAGGCTGACTCAATAATTTAAACAGGCGGTCTACTTCAGAAAAATCATCCCGCTCTGCTAGTTCAATGGCTTTCTGTGCCATATGATTCCGCAGAATATAATGCGGATTGGCCAGTTGCATGGCGGCATCCAATTCTTCTATATCCTGGTGTTCACGGATAGATCCATATTGCGCCAAGAATGCTTCAAACTGGCGTCGGTCCAGACAATCATCTTTAATGGCTTCATAGTCTTTATTTTGCAGACGGATAAAACTCTGGGTGTAGTCCAGTTGTTCACTTTGCAAAATTCGCAGAAAGGCCATTGCGCAGTCAAAACTGTCTTTATGGAAACTTGGCAAGCCCATTTTCTGGTTTAAACCATGTTTATAATGTTCCAAGAAGGTTGGCTCATAGTGCTCCAGACATGCAGCTAAATCCTGTTTCCATTGTTCTTTGTCATAATCTGTAGGGCAGAGCGGGACCAGATTATTTAACCATTGCCATAAATTCCAATGCCCAATACTCGGCTGCTGCTGATAGGTATAACGACCTTGATAATCCGAGTGGTTATTGATCCAATTCGGACGGAAGCGCTCCATAAAGCCATAAGGACCAAAGTCCAAAGTTGAACCGGTAATATTCAGGTTGTCGGTATTCATCACGCCATGTGCAAAACCGACCAGTTGCCATTTGGCAATCATCACCGCAGTGCGCTGAATAACTTTGGTGGCAAAGCTCAGAATCGGCTGTTCGGCTTGCAGACATTCCGGATAATGCCATTCGATACATTTCTGGGTAAATTCAGCCAGCAGATCTGGCTGATACTGATTGATCCATTCAAAATGCCCGAAACGGATATGACAGTCAGAAGTACGCAGCATCATCGCGCCCGGCTCTAGCTTCTCACGCTGAATACCTTGCATTGATGAAGTAAAACCGACTGCATTACTGGATGCCACACCCAAGGCATTTAAGGCATGGCCCGCCAGATACTCACGAATAACTGAACGCAGTACGGCACGACCATCGCCCATGCGTGAATAAGGCGTAGACCCAGCACCTTTTAAATGCAGGTCAATGGTCTGCTGCTTCTGATCTAGAATCTGCGCAATCAACAACCCGCGACCATCTCCCAATTGTCCTGCCCATTGTCCAAACTGATGGCCTGCATAGACCATAGCCAAAGGTTCAAACTCAGCAAAGACTTTCTGACCGCTACAAATCTCGACCCATTGCGCCTTGTCTTCATCCGACCATTGCAGTTGCTCTGCCAATGCTGCATTAAAATGTCCAGCTTTTGCACCTTTTAATGGAAGCGGAACTTGATGGTGATAGAGGCGGGCGGGCAGTGTTTGATAGCGAGAGTTAAAATACATGGCATCAGTACAGGATTGGAATAAATTTACTATAACAAAGATAGCTGTATAAAACTGTTGTATAAGCGAGAGTTCACGTTATCTTTCGGACATAAAAAAAGCCCCAATCGGGGCTTTAGTGTTCAACAGCTTTTATTGAGAAACTGCAGATTTTTTCAAATTACGAACCAGTAGATTCAAGGTTTGACGATGATGAGAAAGACGCTGTTCAACCAGCTGGAATTCAACTTTCAGCTTGTCATCCATCTGATGGATTTTTTCAGCCATCGATGCTTTCTTGACCTGAATTTCCTGTTCTTTCAGCTTCGCCCAGTCATTTAAAGTTTGGGTAAATGCATCATATTCCTGTGCGATCTTGGTTTTTACCGCCGAGATATCTTCAGAAACATCATGGCCATATACCGCAAGATCCTGTTCAGCATATTTAAACTTCATTGCCAATTCCGCTTTTTTGATATTAAAGCTAGGAATGCGGCGCAAGTTTTTAGCTAAACCAAGTTTAGAACAAGTCCAGATCAACCATTTAGTTGGATCGTATTGCCACCATTTTACGCCGTTACGGTAATCGTATTGGAAAATGTGGTGATAGTTATGATAACCCTCACCCCAAGTTGCAACCGCGAGTACGAAGTTGTCACGTGCAGTATTTTCGTCGGTATAAGGACGATTTCCCCACATGTGGCAAAGTGAATTAATGAAGAAGGTTACATGATGGCTCAGGATTAAACGCATTAATCCACCCAACAGCAACACGCCCCAGACATCGCCGACTGCCCAACCAATTGGCAATAAAATCGCAGCATGAACAGCAATCACTAAAGGAACGTAGTATTTGTCCTGGAACATCACCACTTTGTCTTTTAACAGATCTGGCGCATTTTTATAATTGGCTGCACCTGATGGATAATCACGTAACATCCAACCAATATGTGCATACCAGAAGCCTTTATTGATCGAGTACGGGTCTTGATCAACATCATCGACATGACGGTGATGGGTACGGTGACCAGATGCCCAGAATAAAATACTATTCTGTACAGCAAATGTACCCATAATCATCAAGATGATTTTTAATGGTAAAGTGGCTTCATAAGCACGATGTGCCCACAGGCGATGGTATCCTGCTGTAATGCCGAGGCTGCTTACGCCCAGTAAAACAAACATACTGATCCAAGCGGCAGCGCTAAAATCATGGTGATACGCATACAACGGAATCGCAATCAGGGCTACGATCGGTAAAAATACCAATGCAAACACAGCAATCCAGTTGATGGGGGCTTTGGGTAAGGGAGCATTCATCTCCAACAGCACTCCTAGAACCTCGGAAGGTATAACAAAAAGCAGAAACTACTGTTGGTTTTAACAGCAGCCTATCTTGTCCATATTAGCATGTGCCCTAAGGCATCACTAGCATTATTGTACGGTTGTATTGTACTTGTCGGTAACAGAATAAGTAGGGCAGAAGTGACCATTTTGCGAGCGTAGACGGGTTCTGATTTCCGACTAAGTGACTGAGGATTATCACTCTTTCAGAAAATGGAAACCGAATGAATCAGATGAAAATCGTTGTTCATAATTTCTACAATATGATTAGGGAATTTGCAGAATATAGAGGTTGGACAACTTCATTTCACTTTCAAATAAAATCTGATTAAGGAAGATTCACACTTTCATTATTGCATTATCGAAATGAACTGGATCAAGAAATACCTAGATCAATCAAGGCTAAGAGAGATTATTTAGAGTTGTTGTAGCATCAATTTTGGATAATCGGTAATCAGCCCCTGAACCCCCCAGTCTCGCAGTTGTTTGGCACGGGTGACATCATTGACCGTCCAGACACTGATATTCAACTCGGCAGCCTGAGTGGCCTGAATCAGGTCTTTACTGGCCAGTTCATCCATCCAGCCAATATGACAGCATCCAAGTTCCAGCGCCTGATCAATGGCCTGATGTTTGACATCGGTTTCAATCAATAAACCGAGTTTTAAACGTGAGTTTTGCTGTTTGAAAGCATCCAGAATTTTGGCATCAAAGCTGGTAATAATAGCTGCCTGCTCATAGCCTTGTAACTGCTGTTCGACTTCAAACGCGATTTTTTCAGCTGCTGCTTCAGATGCTACGCTTTTAATTTCGACTTCAATATGCTCGAAATTTCGAATGACATTTAAGGTTTGATCGAGCAGTGGGGTCGATTCAATTTTATTCCATTCTGACCAGGCCACTGCGTGATTATATTGGGTAAGATCTTGACGGTTACACTCGTATAGATGCTTCTGCAAACCGGTGGTACGCACAAAGTCGTCATCATGCATGATGATTAAGGCATTATCTTTGAGCTGACGGACATCAAACTCAACGGCGCGAATGCCGATCTCCTGAATATATTGAAAACCGCCCAAGGTATTTTCAGGGGCTTCACCACGTGCACCACGATGACCAATTATGCGCATAAGATGCTCATGAGTGGGAAAGTTAAGTTCATTTTGCGAGGGCTACGTGACAGAAGGATGACACTTTCTATTTTCGTCAGATGCTCTGTAAAATCAAGAGACATCTGACGTGTATTTTTAGATGCTAACTTGAAACATAATTTTACTTTTCGATGCTGTCATTGATATTTTTTTGCCACAGCACTTCGGAACCGCCTTCAGCGCGTTGCAGGGTGCGTGATGCGACAAATAACCAGTCCGATAAACGGTTAAGTAGTTGCAGTGACGCTGCCTGAATATTTTGGTCACGGTGATGTACCGACATTACGCTGCGTTCTGCACGACGGCAGACTGCACGCGCCTGATGGGCAAAGCTGCACACCAGCGTTCCGGCAGGCAGAATAAAGTCTTTTAACATCGGCAACGCTTCATTCATGCGGTCGATATCATTTTCTAAAAACTCAATTGATACCGGTTGCACCAGATTAAAACCTGGAATACAGACTTCACCACCAAGATCGAATAACCAGTGTTGGATCAGGCTTAAAGATTTATCCCAAGCGGCTTGATCTTCAATGTTACTTGCTGAAATTTGTGCACGTAATACGCCAATCACGGCATTCAGTTCATCTACATCACCCAGCGCGGTAATACGCAAGTCATCTTTGGCAACGCGTGAGCCATCACCGAGTCCTGTGGTACCTGAATCGCCTGTGCGCGTGTAAATTTTACTTAAACGGTGACCCATGAGAGTTCCTTAAATAATTAAATGCTGTAAATAAAAAGAATCATGCCATAGGCATGACATGATTCTCAAAAGTATTTGCTTGGATTTGGGCGAGTTTAATATTTAAAGGTCACACCGGCAGAAGCGAGACGACCTTCATCAACATAATAATTATTCCAGTTGTATTCGATCTTATGACGAACATCACCGACATTTTCTATGTTGGTAAATACTTTGACATGTGGATTGATATTCCAGTAAGCATTTAAATCGACGGTCGCATAGCCCGGATTATGGTCTGAATCACTCCAACTTTTTGATTTGGAACGGGCAATAAGAGAAGCACTCATCCCATAAATTTCATTTTCCAAGCCTGTTGTCAGTGTTAGGGTTTGACGTGGTCGTTTAGCTAACTCAATATCCGTTTTGCTATCTTTAGCTTGTACATACGCAAAAGCAGTATCGATAAACCAATCGTCTAGTTTCCAATTCCATGCCAGCTCGCCACCACGAAGCGTTGCTTCGTTGATGTTATTTAACTTGCCATCAACTTTTTGGATCATGTTATCCACTTCATTTTGATACACGGAAAGTGAAACAGATGAGTTTTGAGTGAGGGCCTGGTCTAAGCCAATTTCATAAGACAGACTTTCTTCAGCTTTTAAATTTGGATTTGCAGATTCACCACTGTACAGCTCGTTTAAGTTTGGTGAACGAAAAGCTGAACCAATATTTGTATAGACGCTGAGTTGAGGTGATATTGCATAACGTGCAGCTGCTTGCCCTACAGTATGAGAGCCATATTTTTCGTTGTCTTCAACACGGATGCCGAGTTGAGTGTTGAGTTTATCTGATTGATATTGATGCTGTGTGTAATATCCTTGAGAGGAAACATCACCTTTGTAGGCAACTCCATAAGACAGAACATCGCCATCAAGGTTGCTATGCGTTGTACCTAGTAAAATATGATGCTGATCATTTAAATTGAGTTTGGCATACAATTCTGCTTCTTGAGTGGTGCTATATGAATAATCGACCTGACCTAGATAATTCGCAGCATTTTGATCTAATTGATCGTCAAACTGGGATAAGCGAGCATTGAGTTCTAATTGTGAGCCTAGGTTAATTCGTCCTCTCAGGTTAACCATTTCATTTTCAAAATCTTGTGAAGTCAGGCTACCTGCATTGTAATCACTTGTGCCTTTATTTTGGCTGTAATCGAGAGATAAGGCATATTGGTCTTTGTGGACGCCAAATTTTGTGCTGAAACCTTTTTGGTCAAAGGAGTAATTTTCATCTTCATCATCTAGAACAGATTTTCCGTCAGTTTCCAGACGTTGACCACGGATTTGGGCATAAAAACCATCTTCAGCTAAATCGGCACCCATGAGTGATTTGTAAGTTTTATTCTCGCCAATTTCACCTGTTATAAATGTACTTGATTGTTCAGGTGTTTTAGAAATCATATGAATCACACCACCAATGGCATCTGTACCATATAAAACTGATGCTGGACCCTTCAGAATTTCAATTTGCTTGATATCTGTAGTATCAATAAAAGGTAAAGAAGCTGAACTGCTTAAAGCGGTATTCAATCGCATGCCATCACGCAGAACGAGTGTATGTGACGAGCTTGTGCCTCGCATAAAAATAGAGGATTGTTGTCCATAACCGCCTAGTTGAGCGACGTTTAAAGCAGCCTCTATTTTCAATAAGTTTGGCAATGAAGCAATAGGGGATTGCTCAAGAGTCGCAGGTTCAATCACTGAAATTCGCGCAGGTACATTTTCAATGTTTTCTGCCGAGCGAGTCGCCGTAACCACAATGGTATTTAAAGATGCTTTTGCAACTTTTTGCTCGTTAGCAAAAACAGATGAAGTGGTACCCAACGCAAGTGCGATCGCACCTACCAAGGCAGTAGGTTGAAATTGGATAGACATGAAATGCTCCATACATTCACTTCCCCGTGAATGATTGAGTTATAGAACACAACAAGCAGGTTTCCGGACTTAAATGTGCAAAGCAGCGACTTTGCTGTATATCCACCTTCCCACATCAAGATGCAGTGGTGTAAACCGAAGAGTTTAAATTGAGATACGTTTCATTTTTTACCGTTGCGGGGGCAGTGCTGGATTTACACCAGCTTCCCTAAAGCCTGAAGGCTTGGACTTGCTGCAAAGTGAGCGCAGTATAAAGTCAGTATGCGTTATACACAATCTGCATAGAGAATAATCCGGATGAACTTTACGCAAGTCAGAAAAATTGCATTACAATGATTTGCCCCAATCTTATAGA
Source organism: Acinetobacter sp. USHLN143 (assembly GCF_037145695.1). Classification (GTDB taxonomy): domain Bacteria; phylum Pseudomonadota; class Gammaproteobacteria; order Pseudomonadales; family Moraxellaceae; genus Acinetobacter; species Acinetobacter fasciculus. Next base: position 11,300 of record NZ_JBBCWZ010000013.1, on the reverse strand, counting down.
TTGTTCAATACATTGGTAGATCTAGAGCCAACATAATATGCGAACCCGTGCCAAAATTTGTGGAATCACCCGAGTCGAAGATGTACATGCCGTAGCCAATGCTGGCTGTGATGCGATAGGATTTGTATTTTATCCACTGAGTCCGCGGCATGTTAATTTAGAACAGGCTGAAATCCTGATCCGGGCGGTTCCGGCTTATGTACAGGCAGTGGGTTTATTTGTGAATAGTCACGCAGATGAAATTCAGGATATTCTTAAAACCGTTCCACTGGATATTTTACAATTTCATGGTGATGAAACACCTGAACAGTGTCAGGCCATCGCCCAGCAGGTCGGACGCCGCTGGTATAAGGCCATTCAGGTAAAACCTGATCTGGATGTAGTCGCAGAGATTCAGCGTTATCAAGATGCGGGCGCCAGCGCAGTGCTGTTAGACGCATGGCATCCTGACCTGAAAGGTGGCACAGGGCACAGCTTCGATTGGGACACCTTTCCCAAACTCAATATTCCCTTGATCTTGGCAGGCGGTTTAAATCCTGACAATATCGAACAGGCAATTCTCACCACACAGGCTTATGCCGTGGATGTGAGTGGCGGTGTCGAGTCCGCAAAAGGTATTAAAGACCAACAACTCATAGAACGCTTTATGCAAGGAGTCCATCGTGGATCAGCAAAGTACTAGCCAGAACAGTCAGGCAGTTGACTATACCCAATTCCCGGATGAACGCGGGCATTTCGGTATTCATGGCGGACGTTTTGTGTCAGAAACACTCATGGCGGCTTTAGAAGACTTGGAAAAGCTCTATTTCCGTATGAAAGATGATGCGCAGTTTTTGGCAGAATTTGACCGTGACATGGCGTTTTACGTCGGTCGTCCGAGTCCTTTATATCATGCTGAACGATGGTCGAAAGAGTTGGGTGGCGCACAGATTTACCTGAAACGTGAAGATCTGAACCATACCGGTTCGCACAAAGTAAATAATACAATTGGTCAGGCCTTACTGGCGAAACTTTCTGGCAAGAAACGTATTATTGCCGAAACAGGGGCAGGCCAGCACGGTGTAGCAACGGCAACGATTGCAGCACGTTTAGGTCTTGAATGCGTAGTATTCATGGGCGCAGATGATGTAAAGCGTCAGGCGATGAATGTCTACCGTATGCGTTTATTAGGCGCGACGGTTGTGCCGGTAGAAAGTGGCTCTAAAACCTTAAAAGATGCCATGAATGAAGCCATGCGTGATTGGGTGACCAATGTTGATTCAACTTATTACGTGATTGGTACTGTGGCAGGCCCACATCCATATCCGCAACTGGTTCGTGATTTCCAGTCGATCATCGGTCGTGAAGCACGCCGTCAGATTCTGGAACAGGCAGGCCGTCTGCCAGATGCACTGGTCGCGTGTGTCGGTGGTGGATCCAATGCAATGGGCTTGTTCTATCCATTCCTGAATGACCAAGACGTGAAAATGTACGGCGTTGAAGCAGCAGGTCATGGGATTGAATCAGGCAAGCACTCTGCGCCGTTGAATGCCGGTCATGTCGGTGTACTGCATGGTAACCGGACTTACCTGATGTCGGATGCGCAAGGCCAGATCATCGAAACCCATTCAATTTCTGCAGGTCTGGATTATCCAGGTGTGGGTCCGGAACATAGTTTTCTGAAAGATATGGATCGTGTTAAATACGTACCAATTAATGACCAAGAAGCGCTACAAGGTTTCCGCGACTTGACCAAGATTGAAGGTATTATTCCGGCGTTAGAAAGCGCACACGCCATGGCATACGTGACCAAACTTGCACCGACCATGGACAAGGATCAAATTATTCTTGCGACGGTTTCAGGTCGTGGTGATAAGGACTTGATGACCGTTGCCCGTATTGATGGCGTGGAAATGGTAGAGATGTAAGTTCCTTAAAGTCCTCTCCTTATAGGAGAGGGTTTGGGGGAGGTTATTTCAAATAAAAATCGTGCTAAGTTTTCTTAGCACGATTTTTATTTGAGTAGATTTTGAAAAAAATATACTTGTATGCGGTTAAGAGAACTCACCTTGCGCACGTTCTTTAGCCCATTCACGTAAAACAAATTTCTGTAATTTTCCGGTCGAGGTTTTTGGAATTTCGGTAATCACCACATCCTTAGGCACTTTAAAACGGGCCAGATGTTCACGGCAGAATTCCATAATTTCTTCTTCTGTGGCCTGGGTACCTTCTTTGAGTTCAATAAAAGCACAAGGAACTTCCTGCCAGCGTGGATCAGGTTTGGCGACTACCGCCGCAGTCAGCACCGCCGGATGTTGATACAGCACTTCCTCGACTTCAAGCGATGAAATATTTTCTCCGCCAGAAATAATCACATCTTTGGAACGGTCGGTAATTTTGGCATAACCATCCGGTTGGCATACAGCCAGATCTCCCGTATGGAACCATCCACCAGCAAAGGCTTCTGCTGTCGCCTCAGGATTTTTCAGATAGCCTTTCATCACGATATTGCCACGGAACATGATTTCACCCATGGTCTGACCATCATGTGGCACTTCCTGCATGGTATCCGGATCAAGCACTTTCATGCCATCTTGCAATGGATAAGGTACGCCTTGACGTGAATGTAACTGTGCTTGTTCCTGAATGGATAAATCACTCCATCCAGCCTGAGATGCGCACAGCGCAGAAGGGCCATAGGTTTCAGTCAAGCCGTAAACATGCGTTACGTTAATACCGATATTGCGCATGCCTTCAATAATTGCTGCTGGAGGTGCGGCACCCGCCACCATCACTTCGACACGATGATCAATTTTGGTCTTTTTCTCTTCAGGTGCGTTAATCAGCATTGACAAGACAATCGGTGCCCCACAGAAGTAATCGACTTTATGTTCAGCAATCAGTTTAAAGATCAGTTCAGCATCGACTTTACGCAAGCAAACGTTGGTTCCGCCATTGGCCGCCATGGTCCAGACAAAGCACCAGCCATTACAGTGGAACAGCGGCAGTGTCCATAAATAGGTAGCGCGTGGTGTCATGCCACAGGCGATAATATTACTGGCTGCGTTAATGTAGGCCCCACGATGATGATAGACCACGCCTTTCGGATTGCCGGTGGTACCGGAGGTATAACTTAAGCTGATAGCATCCCATTCATCTTGAGGTAAATACCATTCAAAGTTTGCGTCGCCTTGCGCAATCCATTCTTCATATTCAATTTGACCAATACGTTGATCTTCACCTTCAAACTCTACATCGGCCACATCAATGACATAAATGTCTTGTGAAACTAGAGCGAGTGCTTCAGTCGCTAGTGCGGTAAATTCAGGATCGACCAATAACACTTTACTTTCAGCATGTTCTAGCATGAAAGCAAGGGTCTTGGCATCCAGACGGGTATTTAAGGTATTCAGAACTGCGCCTGCCATCGGCACAGCAAAATGCGCTTCGATCATGGCAGGGACGTTAGGCAGTAAGACAGACACGGTATCATTTTTACCGATGCCTAATTTTTGGAGTTGGTTGGCAAACTGACGACAACGGTTGTATTTCTCACGCCAGGTAATACGACGCTTACCGTGAATAATCGCGTTCTGGTTTGGATAGATATAAGCTGCACGATCAAGATAGCGTAAAGGTGATAAGGCTACAAAATTCGCGGGGGTACGCGGTAATTCATCATATGCGCTAACCATTGTAAAACTCCGTTCTATATTTATTTTCATATCCTTTTGAAAAGATATGTATTTCTCAGAAATCTTGCATTTATGCTTTAGTCGAGTACGATTTTACAAATTCTAAGTAATTGAATATTAATAAAAATATTTAACCCTACTTAAATGTTCTGAACGCCTGGGTTCCCAAGTTTGATTTTTTAGGTATTTTACTCTAGTTGAATCATTAAAATAATATAAGCCAGAGAATAATAATGAAAATACAACAGGCGGATAAAATTTGGCGAAATTGGTCAGGGAGTCAGTTCAGTACTGCTCGGATTGTTCAGCCCATCCAGATCAGTGAATTACAAAGTTTAGTGAAGACCCATGCACACATTCGTGCAGTGGGTGCAGGACATTCGTGTGCCGCAGCAAGCGGCGTAAGAGATGAGGGTATGGCCCCTCGCTATCGGCTTGCAGGAGCAGGTAGCAAACCACCATAAGCGGCTTGGATCAAAAGTCCCGGTCGTGAGCGTTATGGAAAAGGCGTTGTAAAGGCGTCAGGTAAGAATTAGGAAGGCGAACACCAGTGAACTGCCGTTCAAGTGTCGAAAGTACTCAAATGACATCAAAACCGGGGATGGATGTTGCCCCGCGATCAGTTTGGCCGTTACCTGCTTACGGGCCATTCGGTGTCCGGCGTAGAGGCAGCGCGATCCTAATTCAGGCTTTTACGTTGAACTGCGGGAACCTTCGGTGGCGATGTCAAGCGAAAGGTACAAGCTCAAAAGGCAAGGCCGATAATAGCAATGCGTCACCAAGGGGCGGAGCAGCTCGTAGTAGTGTTGAAGTTACTGTAATGGTAATGGAGCGAAGGGGCTGCATTATCCAGGTCTGCGGTCTTGTCAACTGCACAAGCAGGAGGAACAAGGCTTTATGACCAAACCATTTAACATTCCTAAAGCGTTAATTTGGGAGGCATTCAAGAAAGTCAAAGAGAATGGCGGTGCTGCAGGCATCGATCATGAATCTATTGAGCAATTCGAACACCACTTAAAAGGCAACCTGTATAAACTATGGAATCGACTTTGTTCAGGCAGTTATTTTCCACCGCCAGTCAAAGGTGTTCCGATTCCAAAGAAATCAGGTGGGGTACGTATGTTAGGCATTCCAACAGTAGCGGATCGAGTAGCACAAACAGCTGTCAAGCTTATATTGGAGCCACAGATTGATCCTCTATTTCATCCAAACTCTTATGGATATCGTCCAGGGCGTTCTGCCCATGATGCGATAGCTGTGGTGAGACGACGAAGTTGGGAGTATGACTGGGTTGTGGAATTTGATATCAAAGGTCTATTTGATAACATTGACCATAATCTACTCATGCGTGCACTTAAGAAACACTGCGAAATTCCATGGATTCTTCTCTATGTAGAACGCTGGTTAAAAGCACCTATGCAAAATGTAGATGGTCAAGTTTTAGAAAGGAATCACGGCACACCGCAAGGTGGAGTTATCAGTCCTCTATTGGCTAATTTATTTATGCATTATGCTTTTGACATGTGGATTACCAAGAATCTTGCGAGTGTAAGATTCTGCCGCTATGCGGATGATGGAGTAATTCATTGCCGAAGTTTATCTCAAGCCAAACTTGTTTTACAAAAGATTGGTGCACGATTTCGTGAATGTGGACTCGAATTGCATCCAGATAAGACAAAGATTGTTTATTGCCAAGATGTGAATCGTCGCCAAGCATATCCAGATGTTCAATTTACTTTTCTCGGGTACACGTTTAGGCCCCGTAAGGCTGTGGACAAGTATAAAAGAGTTTATGTAAATTTCTCTCCTGCAGTCAGTCGTGATGCACTTAAAGCAATGCGACAGACTATTCGGAAATGGCATCTACATCTGATGTGTAATCGCGAATTAAGTGATTTATCTGCAATATTCAATCCAATTCTTCAAGGTTGGCAGCAATACTATGGTCGATTCCATGGTTCAGCAATGTCAGCGATCTGGCAACACATGAATGCTTATCTTATACGCTGGATGAGGCGTAAGTATAAAAACTTGGCCCGTCATAAAAGACGGGCTAGATATGCCTTAGGGCGACTTGCGCGTGATTTTCCAAATGCCTTTGTGCATTGGAAAATGGGATGTTTACCATCGGTTGGATAATGGGAGCCGGATGAGCTGAGAGGTTCACGTCCGGTTCTGCGAGGGGCTAAGGGTGAGATTCCCTTGGTCTACTCACCCTTTAGCCCCTTGGCCAAGACAGATGAGGTGTTGCTTAATCTCGATCAGTTCAAAGGTGTGGTTGCCTTTGATCAAGAGAAAACACAGTGCACTGTGTACGCCGGTACGCGTTTATATGATTTGGGGAAAGATCTGACACCGATCAATCAGGCCTTAATCAATCAGGGCGATATAGACCAGCAAAGTCTGGCCGGAGCGATTTCGACTGGAACGCATGGCACGGGCATCGATTTACCTTGCATATCCGCTTTCGTGGAAGGCTTTGAATTGCTGACCGCAGATGGCGAGCTGTTGCAATGTCATCGTCAGCAGAATACCGAAATATTTCAGGCTGGACGGGTGGCATTGGGCAGCTTGGGTATATTGACCCAAATCACCCTGCAAAATCGTCCCAGATATAAACTAAAAGAACAGATTCGGCTCTGTTCATTAAAAGACATATTTACTCATATTGATCAATGGAAACATCAGCACCGGCATATTGAATTTTGGGCTTTTTTACATGCCGATCAAGTGATGCTGAAAACTCTAGATGAAACGGATGCAACCATTCAGCCGAGAACAGAGAGCTGGCCTTCGGAAGATGCCTTGCTGACCTTGTGTTCAGAATTGACTCGAAAGTTGCCTGCTACGAATCCTTATCTGCAAAAATTGCTCGGTGTCTTTGTCAAACCGACCTGCTATGTCGATTGGTCGCATCGCATTTTCCCCACCCCGCGTAATACCAAATTTAATGAAATGGAATATCAGATTCCGGTTGATTCAGGCTTGCAGTGTCTGGACGAGATTCTGCATATTTTACGTAAACATCAGGTGCCGATGTTTTTCCCGATCGAGTTCCGTTATGTCAAAGGCGATGAGATCTGGCTGAGTCCTTTTTATCAGCGCGATTCAGTGTCTATTTCTATTCACCAGTTCTATAAACAGGATTACCGCACCATCTTTGATCTGATTGAACCGATTTTACAGAAATATCAGGGACGGCCGCATTGGGGCAAATTGCATAGCATGAGCACCGCTTCGCTGCGCGAACTCTACCCAAAATGGGATGATTTTATGGTGCTACGTCAGCAACTGGATCCGCAGCAAAAATGGCTCAATCCGTACCTAAAGCAACTGTTTTTGTCTGGTAAATGAGGAGAGGGTGATGCAATCGAATTATTTTCAGCAGTTAACACAGGATTTAAAACAGCAGGGCACTGGCACACCGCAACTGATTCTGGATTTGGCGCAATATCGACATAATCTGGAGGTTATGCAGTCGAAATTGCCTGAACAGTTACAACCGCGTCTGGTGGTGAAATCCTTGGCGAGTATTCCGCTACTCAAACTGGCCAGTGAAAAGCTGAATACCCAGCGCTTTATGGTTTTTCATCTGCCGCATCTTGCGGAAATTATGGAGGCATTTTCACAAGCGGATATTCTGTTGGGAAAACCGATGCCAATTCAGGCGCTAAAATCTTTTTATCAAACTTTATCTGATCAAAATAAAATCAATGATCAAGGAAGTATTCAATGGCTGATTGATGATGTAGAACATCTGCAACAATATCTTCAGCTCGCACAACGACTCAATATTCGTTTGCATGTAAACATTGAAATTGATGTGGGCCTGCATCGTGGCGGCGTACAAACGCAGCAGCAATTTATAGCCTTAATGAAGCTGATTCAGCACAACGCGGCTTATCTCAAACTTTCGGGTCTAATGGGCTATGATGCACATGTCGCCAAATTACCAAAAATTCTGAAAAGTCCTGAAAAACGTTATCAGCAATCGCAGCAGATGTATCAACAATACAAAACGATGATTCAGCAGCAATTCCCTGATTTATGGCATGAAGGTCTCTGTTTTAATGGCGGTGGCAGTCCGACCTTTATGCAGCATTGCCAGCAAAGTGTCTGTAATGACCTGGCTTTTGGCTCGATGCTGCTCAAGCCAGGCGATTTTGATCTGGCGAATCTGGCTGAACTGCAATGTGCACTCTGGATTGCCGCACCCATTTTAAAAGTGTTGCCTTGTAGCCAGATTCCCGGTTTGGAACTACTAAATTATCTTCCACATCAAGATAAAGCCGTATTTATTTATGGCGGCTATTGGCGAGCGGATTATATCTACCCTGAAAAAAGCCGGCTACATGTGTTATATGGCCGCAGCAGTAATCAGGAAATGCTTCAGGTGCCTGCACAGTGCGATATTCATGTTGATGATTATGTGTTTTTAAGACCGACACAAAGTGAAGCTATCATCCCGCAATTCGCTCAGCTTTATGTTTATGCAGAGGGAAAGTTTATCCAGTGGCAGACGTTCCGGGAATAACCACATTCTGAACTGAAAAATGAGCCTAAGCCTTTAACGATCTGGCACAGATTTGATGGTAAATCTTATTTTTATTGGGAAAAGGTTTAATCATGCGGCCAAGCTGTGTAAAATTCGAATCGATTTTATTTATCCACCGTTTTTATCTTTTGAGGCTGTGCCTCGATCATAATCTCGCGGTGATATGCTCCATGGTACGGGGCATCACTCCTTAAGGATTTCTTATGCCAATTATCACTTTGCCAAATGGCGATCAAAAACAGTTTGATCACGCCGTATCTGTGATGGACGTTGCACTTAGCATTGGTCCTGGTCTTGCAAAAAATACAGTTGCTGGTCGTGTCAACGATCGTTTAGTGGATGCGTCTGATCTCATCACTGAAGATGCAACATTACAAATTATCACGCCTAAAGATGAAGCCGGTGTCGAGATCATTCGCCATTCTTGCGCGCATTTGGTCGGTCATGCGGTTAAACAGCTGTTTCCAGAAGCAAAGATGGTCATTGGTCCGGTCATTGAAGAAGGCTTCTACTATGACATCTGGATGCCACGTCCTTTTACTTTAGACGACATGGCAGCGATTGAAGAGCGTATGAAAAAGCTCATCGATCAGGACTATGATGTTGTGAAAAAAATGACGCCGCGTGATGAAGTCATTGCTGAATTCACTGCGCGTGGCGAAGAATACAAATTGCGCTTGATTGCAGACATGCCTGAAGAAACCCAAATGGGCTTGTACTACCATCAGGATTATTTGGATATGTGCCGTGGTCCGCACGTTCCAAACACTAAATTCCTTAAATCGTTCAAGCTGACTAAAATCTCGGGTGCTTACTGGCGCGGTGATGCGAAAAACGAACAGCTACAACGTATTTACGGTACAGCGTGGGCAGACAAGAAGCAGCTTGCGGCTTATGTAAAACGGATTGAAGAAGCAGAAAAACGCGATCACCGTAAAATCGGTAAAGCACTTGATTTGTTCCATATGCAAGAAGAAGCACCGGGTATGGTGTTCTGGCATCCAAACGGTTGGACCATTTACCAAGTGCTTGAACAATACATGCGTAAAGTTCAGCAAGACAATGGCTACGAAGAAATCCGTACCCCACAAGTGGTCGATTTCACGCTGTGGGAAAAATCGGGTCATGCTGCCAACTATGCAGACAACATGTTCACCACGCATTCTGAAAACCGTAACTATGCGGTGAAGCCAATGAACTGTCCTTGTCACGTACAAGTGTTCAATCAAGGTTTGAAGTCATACCGTGATCTTCCTGTTCGTTTGGCAGAGTTCGGTTCATGTCACCGTAACGAGCCATCAGGTTCTTTACACGGTATTATGCGTGTACGTGGCTTTACTCAAGATGATGCGCATATCTTCTGTACCAAAGAACAGATTGGGCCTGAAGTTGCAGACTTTATCAAATTGACACTGGATGTATACAAAGACTTTGGCTTCGAAGAAGTACAAATGAAATTGTCGACGCGTCCTGAAAAACGTGTCGGAGATGACAAGCTTTGGGATATGGCAGAAAAATCTTTGGCAGATGCTTTAGATGCTGCGGGTCTTGAGTGGGAGCTTCAACCAGGCGAAGGCGCATTCTACGGTCCGAAAATTGAATTCTCTCTGAAAGACTGCTTAGGTCGTGTCTGGCAGTGTGGTACCATTCAGTGTGACTTTAACTTGCCAGAACGTTTAGATGCGTCTTATGTGACTGAAGATAATGACCGCGATCAGCCAGTAATGTTACATCGTGCAATTCTTGGCAGTTTCGAGCGTTTTATTGGTATACTGATCGAACACTACGCAGGCTTCATGCCACCTTGGTTGGCACCAATGCAAGCGTGTGTGATGAACATTACCGATTCTCAAGCCGAGGCATGTGAGTCAGTCGTCGCAAAACTTAAAGAAAACGGTATCCGTGCAATTTCTGACTTGAGAAATGAGAAAATCGGCTTTAAGATTCGTGAACGTACATTAGAGCGTATTCCTTACTTACTGGTACTTGGGGACCGTGAAGTAGAGGAAGGTACCGTAAACGTGCGTACCCGCTCAGGAACAAATTTGGGTACTATGTCAATCGATGCTTTCGTTGACTTAGTAAAAGCAGCCGTAGCCGAACGCGGCCGGTACATTGTGGAGTAACAGCGATTAAACAGCCTGACCGTAATCAACAGGGCGGTAACAAATCAAACCGTCCTGCCTTGAATGATGAAATTCGTGCGAAAGAAGTCCGTCTTGTAGACGAAAATGGTGAGCAGAAAGGGATTGTAAGCTTAGCTGACGCCCTACGCGCAGCAGAAAGTGTTGAACTTGATCTTGTTGAGATCGTAGCAAACGCTGAGCCACCAGTATGTAAGATCATGGACTTCAACAAGCATTTGTTTGATCTTAAGCAAAAGCAGAAAGAAGCGAAGAAAAAACAACATCAAGTCCAGGTGAAAGAAATCAAGCTACGCCCGGGTACTGATGTTGGTGATTACAACGTAAAACTACGTGCAATCATCAAGTTCCTTGAAGAAGGTAACAAGGTGAAAATCACGCTTCGTTTCCGTGGTCGTGAAATGGCGCACCAACAGTTGGGTCTAGCTCAATTGCAAAAAATTGAAGCTGACGTGGCTGAATTCGGTACTGTTGAGCAGATGCCGAAAATGGAAGGCCGTCAAATGGGTATGCTACTTGGTCCTAAAAAGAAAAAGTAAGCACTCATTAAGCGAAAAAAGCCCTGCATATGCAGTAATGCCAGTCAGTTAAGAAATTGACTGGCATTTTCTTGGGTATTTCTGTGGTTTTCCTTTCACAACTCGTGGGCAACTTCTAACCCTCCTCTCAGGCAACACATACCTCTTAGATTTCTCCAGTAAACTTTCTAGATGTTTGGGTAAATTCCCTGCGGAGTCTAAAGAGTCAAATCTTAATATATTCAGGATACCGATAGATGCAATATGAAAGCTGATTCTCAAAGGACTGACTTTTGCTCGTTGAGCCATATGTTTCATTTGTCTTCTTAGAATATTATAGGCAATGAAGACCCCCCATAATTCTTGATAAATTAAATCAGGTTGCTTGCTCCTCAAATGCTTGCCTTCC